>NZ_JAVXKG010000006.1:0-59793 GCF_036647415.1 Algoriella sp. | reverse complement strand
CCCGCGACCACTTGCGTGACAGGCAAGTATTCTAACCAGCTGAACTACCGGATCAGAAATTATAAAAAATATATATTGTTAAAGAACGAACTTTTTGCGATCCGGACGGGATTCGAACCCGCGACCACTTGCGTGACAGGCAAGTATTCTAACCAGCTGAACTACCGGATCAAAAAACGTATTGTTTTCGGATTGCAAATATAGATGTAATTCTGAACTTTCCTAAACTTTTTTCAAAAAAAATCTCGGAAATTTCACATCCGAGATTCTTTTATTTCAAAATCAACGATTTAAAATGATTATAAAATCGCGTTTAATTTTTCTTGTAATTGTTCTTTTGGTACAACACCAACAACTTTGTCTACCACTTCTCCATCTTTGAAGAATAAAATTGTAGGAATATTACGAATTCCGTATTTCGCTGCAATTTCTTGGTTTGTATCTACATCTACTTTACCTACAACTGCTTTACCTTGGTATTCTGCAGCTAGCTCTTCCACAACTGGACCTACCATTCTACATGGACCACACCATACAGCCCAAAAATCTACCATTGCTGGTTTTCCAGACTCGATAATATCTGATGCAAATGATGCGTCTGTTACTTCTAATGCCATAATTTTTTATTTTTATCTATCTAATAATTTTACAAATCTACACAAAAATTCATTTTTTAAAAATTCGTTTGATATAATCTCTCAATTCTCGAATAGATTAAACATATAATTAATTCAGTTTAAATGATATTTCTTGTAATTGATCTAATTCTTTTAACAAATCTCGACAAATATTTACACGAATTTTATTGGCTACAAAATCAACATTATTTAATTGTTCGATTGAATCAATTAATTTTAATTTCAATGGTTTTTCGCCTTGATATTTGAATATAATTTCGGACAATTTACTGAAAATATTTTCAGTAAATTCATTTATTTCAATATTAACCGTAATCTTATCTGATTGATTTTCGATCACTTCACTTAACAATTGCATTTTCACAATCTTCGTAAACATTCGACTACTTGTTACATTACCTTCTTTGTCTTTAAACTCTCGTTTATTAAAATTAATACGAAGGTTTAAGAACATATTTTCTTGTAAAAAATGACGGTATTTCAGATAATCTTCTCCAAATAAAACGATGTCATACGTGTCTGTATAATCGCTAAAAGTAAAACTACCAAACTCATTTCCATTCTTGGCAATACGATGTTGTATATTCGTCATCATTCCTGCTAAAGAGATATCTTTTCCGACATATTTATCTTCGTTATCTTTTAAATCTGAAATTGTCATATTAGAAACCAAACGAGTTTCATGTTTAAATTCATCCAAAGGATGCGACGAAATATAAATTCCGACAACTTCTTTTTCTTTTGATAAAAGTTGCAACATATTCCAGTTTTCACAATCTGGAAGAATTGGAACTACGTCATCTATAGAACTTTCATCGTCACCAAATCCTCCAAATAAAGAGGTTTGAGATGAGTTTTTTTGTTCTTGATAATTTGCGCCATATTTGATTAATTTTTCCAAATTTGTCGTTGTATTATCGATGAAAAAATAACGTCCACGATGAAATTCAAAACGGTCAAAACCACCAGCTAAAACTAAATTTTCTATCGTTTTTTTGTTGACAGTTCTTAAATCAACACGTTTTACAAGATCATAAATATCTTTGAACGGACCATTTTCTTCTCGCTCAGAAATAATTGAATTAACGGCTGCATGTCCAACACCTTTTATAGCGCCCATTCCGAAACGAATTTCGTAATTTTCGTTCACATTAAACTTTGTGATCGACTCGTTAATATCTGGTCCCAAAACAGCTAATCCCATACGTTTACATTCTTCCATAAAAAATGTAACTTGCTTTATATCATTCATGTTATTAGAAAGCACCGCAGCCATATATTCGGCAGGATAATGCGCTTTAAGATAAGCGGTTTGATAGGCAATCCACGCATAACATGTTGAGTGAGATTTATTGAAAGCGTAGGATGCAAAGGCTTCCCAATCTTTCCAAATTTTATCTAAAACTTTAGGATCATGACCTTTTTCTGCAGCTTGTTCTACAAATTTTGGTTTCATTTTATCCAAAACTTCTTTTTGCTTTTTACCCATCGCTTTACGCAAAACATCGGCATCACCTTTTGAGAAACCTGCTAATTTTTGCGAAAGTAACATTACTTGCTCCTGATAAACGGTAATTCCGTAAGTTTCAGACAAATATTCTTCCATCGCATCCAAATCATATTTTATCGGTTCTTCACCATTTTTACGGCGAACAAAAGACGGAATATATTCGATAGGACCGGGACGATAAAGAGCATTCATGGCAATTAAATCTCCAAAAACTGTTGGTCGAAGATCTTTCATGTATTTCTGCATTCCGGCAGATTCGTACTGAAAAACTCCTACTGTTTCACCACGTTGAAAAAGCTCGTACGTTTTCTCATCATCAATTGGAAGCGCATCTGGATCAATCTCAATTCCTGTTCTGGCTTTTACTAATTTGACAGTATCTTTGATTAAGGTTAATGTTTTTAATCCCAAGAAATCCATCTTCAATAATCCAGCACTTTCTGCAACCGAGTTATCAAATTGCGTGACATATAAATCTGAATCTTTCGCCGTTGTAACTGGTACATAATTCGTAATATCATCTGGTGTAATAATCACTCCACACGCATGAATACCCGTGTTACGAAGAGAACCTTCTAATATTTTTGCTTGCTGAATAGTTTCTGCTGCTAAATCATTTCCATGCGATAATCGCTTCAATTCACTTACCGAATCAAACTCTTCGGGTTTCAATGATTTTTTTAGAACATCTTCGTCTAAATTGAAGATTTTCGCCAATTTCATATTTGGAATTAAACCTGCAACACGATTAGCATCAAACAATGGTAAATCCAAAACACGCGCAGTATCTTTTATAGAAGATTTTGCCGCCATTGTACCATACGTAATGATCTGTGCCACTTGGCTTGCTCCATATTTATCAATCACATAATCCATTACCAAAGATCGACCTTCATCATCAAAATCGATATCAATATCGGGCATGGAAACACGATCTGGATTTAAGAAACGTTCAAAAAGTAAATCATATTTAATAGGATCTAAATTGGTAATCCACAAACAGTACGCAACTGCAGAACCCGCTGCTGATCCACGTCCTGGACCTACAGAAACATCCATAGAGCGTGCTGCTGCAATAAAATCTTGCACAATCAAGAAATAACCCGGATAACCTGTTTTTTCTATTGTTATTAATTCAAAATCTAAACGTTCTTTTATTTCGTCTGTTAATTCTGGATAACGCTTTTTTGCACCTTCGTATGTTAAATGTTTTAGATAAGCATTTTCGCCTCGTTTTCCTCCATCTAAATCATCTTCATGATTGATAAATTCTGCTGGAATATCAAATTTTGGAAGTAATACATCACGATAAAGCGTGTATTCTTCCACCTTGTCTATAATTTCTTGAATATTAATAATTGCATCAGGCACATCTTGAAACAAGTGTTTCATTTCTGTTTCTGACTTAAAATAATACTCTTGATTTGGTAAACCAAAACGAAATCCGCGACCTCGACCAATTGGTGTAGATTGCTTTTCGGCATCGCGAACACACAACAAAATATCGTGTGCATTAGAATCGTCTTGATTGATATAATACGTGTTATTTGTCGCCACAATTTTTACATCATGTTTACGCGCAAATGCTATCAAAGTCTGATTTACACGATCTTCATCTTCTTGACCATGACGCATTAATTCAATATAAAAATCTTCGCCAAATTGCTCTTTCCACCAAAGCAAAGCTTCTTCGGCTTGTTTTTCTCCAAGATTTAAAATTTTATTCGGAATTTCTCCTTGAAGATTTCCTGATAAAATAACTAAATCTTCTTTATATTCTTCGATAATCGCTTTATCAATTCGTGGCACATAATAAAAACCTTCTGTATATGCCTTCGACGCCATTTTTGCTAAATGATGATAACCATTTTTATTTTTTGCAAAAACAACGATTTGATAACCATTATCTTTTTTTGATTTATCTAAATGATTTTCGCAAACAAAAAATTCTGAACCAATAATTGGTTTTATAACAACTTCTGTCGGCTCTTTTCCTTCTTCTATTAGTTCTTCATTTTTTGATTTTGCAGCCTTGTTGTGATTTTGTACAGCAGCGTTAAAATGAAATGCACCCATCATATTTCCATGATCGGAAATTGCCACAGCAGACATTTTATTTTTTGCCGCAGCTTTCACCAAATCATTAACTGAAATAGTAGATTGTAAAATAGAAAACTGAGAATGATTGTGTAAATGTGCAAATTGTGCTTTTTTAAATTGCGCTAAAACTTCATCAGAAATTTCTACAATTTCATCATCACCTCCTTCTTTTATTTTTGCTTTTGCAATTTCTTCAGAAGCTTTTTTAAGATTGATGTGATTTAAGCCAACTGGCTGAATATTGGTTTGATTGATTTCATTAAATCGAACAAAATAATCATCCTCAACATTTAATTCTTGTTTCGTGAAAATTTTGGTACGAATCAATTCAAAAAAACAACGCGTAGTCGCCTCCACATCGGCTGTTGCATTGTGCGCTTCGCCAAACGGAACTTGAAATAAATACTGATGTAATTCTGTTAACGTAGGCAATTTATAACGACCACCACGACCACCAGGAAGTTTTAATAAACCTGCTGTAATTTCTGTACAGGTATCTAAAACAGGAATTTCTGTTAAATTATTTTCATAATTCAAACGATAAAATTCTGCTCCCATAATATTGATGTCGAAACCAAGATTTTGACCAACAATAAATTTAGCTTTTCCTAAAGCTTCAGAAAATTTATCTAAAACTTCTTTCAGAGGAATACCTTTTTCGGTTGCTAAATCTGTCGAAATTCCGTGAATACGTTCCGAATCATAAGGAATATCAAAACCATCTGGACGAACCAAATAATCTTGATGCTCGATTAATTGTCCCATTTCGTCGTGCAATTGCCATGCAATTTGTATACATCGTGGCCAATTGTCCGAATCCGAAATAGGCGCATTCCAATTTTTCGGAAGACCAGTCGTTTCTGTATCGTATATTAAGTACATTGAATTTTCGTTTGAATCTGTAAATTTACGAAATCTTAGCAGAAGATTTTCTTATGATAAGTTAAGAAAAAATCGTCTTAAAATCTATTTTATAATTAGTACATTTAAATCAACTAATTGATTTATGCAAAATAAAGTACTCTATATTATTTATTGGACTGTAATATTTATTGTTTCAACTTCTATGTTTGTTTATGGAATTATAAAACCTTTTCAGTTCATGGAAATAAATAATTCTGTAAATAATCTATCAGAAGGGCATAAGTTGATGTGGAATTTCTATAGCTACACAAAGACTTATCCTATAATAATTGGAGTTTTTGAAATAATTGGTGCAATTGGTTTATTATTTAACCGTACCAGAATTTTTGCTTGTTTATTATTAACTACAATTTTAGTAAACATTATTTTACAAGATTATTTCTATGAAATTTCCGCACTAAATTCTTCCATATTTTATCAAATCTTAATTTTTATCATTTTATTAATTGATCGAAAAAAAGTTGTTGAAATATTTTCAAAATTATTTGAAGTTAAAACTAAAATAAAACCAAATTGGCTTTTAATTGTTCTTAGTTTACTATTTGCAGTTGGATTTAAATTAATAGAAACTAACTTTTTATAAACAAAAAAAAGATGAATAATTTTGAAGAACTAGATAACATTATATCTAAAATGATTAAAGATAAACTTTATGAAATGGTTCCTGAATATTCTAATGAGAAAAATAATGAGGATGGTATTTATTTTTTCATGAACGAATTTACTTTGTCATTAATTGATGAAATAGAACAATCTCAATCAAATAAATTTATAGATAATTCTTTTAAGTTCATTAATCATCTTGGAGAAAGTAATAATCTAGAAATACTAAATATTGTTAAAGTAGGAGTTTTAGAAATTTTATACACATCTGAAAACTTAAAAAGACAAAAAATAGAAAAATTACTGAGTGAAAAACTTAGACTTATTTTTCGAGATTTTTCAAAACACTATTATTAAAAAACAAAAAAAAGATGAACTTAATTCAGTTCATCTTTTTCTAAAATTTCTTCCGATTCAAAACTCATTTTAAGTTTGATGAGTTCATCTTTTATATTTTCAAGACGTTTTACAACATCTATTTCTTCTTTTGTTGTAATAATTCCCTTTTTACCAATTGCTTGTTTAGCGCCATCTAACGTATATCCTTTTATTTTTACCAAATAATAAATGTTCTTGAAACAATCAATATCATTTTTGGTAAACAATCTATTGCCTTTTGCATTCTTTTTGGGTTGAATAATTTCAAACTCTTTTTCCCAAAAGCGAATCAACGATGCGTTTACATCAAAGGCTTTGGCAACTTCGCCAATCGAGTAATATAGTTTATCTGGCAGGTTTACATTCATTATCAGGGTTTAATCCAAAGATAATGACATTTTTTTAGAGTTTTGATAAATTTTAATGAAATCATCTGGATCTACATCATTATAAAAATACATCACAGGATCTACGGTTTCTCCATTTTTATGAATTTCATAATGCAAATGCGCTCCAGTAGACAATCCTGTCGATCCTACATAACCTATTACATCACCACGTTTCACATTTTGTCCACTACGAACTTTTGCGCGCGACATGTGTGCATACAAACTTTCGTAACCATTTCCATGTTTCAAAACAACCATATTTCCGTAACCAGAATTAAATTCAGAAACTTTTACAGAACCATCTCCAGTTGCATAAATTGGCGTACCTGTAGATGCTGCAAAATCTAAACCTTTGTGCATTTTGTTTACTTTAAGTATCGGATGAAAACGAGTTCCATAACCAGAAGCCAAACGATTTACATATTTATCTGCAACAGGTTTTAATACTGGCATTGACGATAAATTTGCATCTTTAACGCCTGCAGAACGTAAAACCTCATTCAATGATTTTGATTCAGCCTCGATTTTATCAATCAATTTCTCAATATCTTCTGCTGTATAATTATCTATTTCGCTGTTCACAGAATCTATGTTCTCACTAACGCGCATATCATAAATTGTACGGTAAACATTCTGATCTTTTGCTTTAATTTCTTCTAAAGCAACTTCAACTTCTTTAAATTTTTTATGTAATTCTTGATTTTCATTCTCCATCTTTTCCAATTCAGCTAATAATTTGCTTTCATTGTTTTTAAATTTTCCTGCTCGAAGTGAATATTCAGAATCATTAAAATGATAACCAATCATACCTGCAGAAATTGTCGATAGACACAAAAAAAGTAGTACGTATAATCCTGTTTTAGAAGTTTTCTGAATTCTTTTCTTCATCCAACTCATTATAAATTTTACAGAATTATACTTATAGTTTTTATTTTCCATTACTTAACCAACCTTTTATTATCTTTGTAAAACGTTTGCAAAGTAACGAATATTGTGCGAGCTAACGTGTTAATCAAATGATAAAAATAATTTAAATAGATGAATTCCAAAGATATAAGAAAAGAATTTTTGCATTTTTTCGAAACAAAAGGCCATTTAATTGTAGACTCAGCGCCAATTGTTTTGAAAGATGACCCGACATTAATGTTCAATAATTCGGGAATGGCACAATTCAAAGAATACTTTTTAGGAAACGGAACACCAAAAAGTAATCGTATCGCGGATACACAAAAATGTCTTCGTGTTTCTGGTAAACATAATGATTTGGATGATGTAGGAAAAGATACTTATCACCACACCATGTTTGAGATGTTAGGAAACTGGTCTTTTGGCGATTATTTCAAAACTGAAGCTATTGCTTGGGCATGGGAATTGTTGACAGAAAAATACGGAATTTCTAAAGATCAAATTTACGTAACTGTTTTTGAAGGAGATAAAGGCGACGGAACATCTTTGGATAAAGAAGCGTTAGAACTTTGGAAACAACATATTGCAGAGGATAGAATTCTTTTCGGAAATAAGAAAGATAATTTCTGGGAAATGGGTGATATCGGACCATGTGGACCATGTTCTGAAATTCACGTAGATATTCGTCCAGAAGCAGATCGTTTAGCTGTTGACGGAAAATCTTTGGTTAATATGGATCATCCACAAGTTGTGGAGATTTGGAACTTAGTATTTATGCAATATCAGCGTAAAGCGGACGGTTCTTTAGAATCTTTACCTGCTCGTCACATTGATACAGGAATGGGATTTGAGCGTTTAGCAATGGTTTTACAAGGAAAAACGTCTAATTATGATACAGATGTTTTTCAACCAACAATTCAAAAATTAGAAGAAATTTCGGGAGTAAAATACGGAGCAGCAGAAAAAACAGATATTGCAATTCGTGTTATTGTTGACCATTTACGCGCTGTTGCATTTGCAATTGCAGATGGTCAATTACCATCAAATACAGGAGCTGGTTATGTAATTCGTCGTATTTTACGTCGTGCAATTTCTTACGGATACCGTTTCTTAGGACTTAAAGAGCCTTTTATTTATCAATTATATCCAGTTTTGAAAGCTGAAATGGGCGATTTTTTCCCAGAATTAGTAAAACAAGAAACAATTGTAACTGGAGTTATTCGCGAAGAAGAAGCTTCTTTTTTACGTACAATAGAACAAGGATTAAATCGATTAAACCAAATCATTGAGCAATTAGGAGATTCTAAAATTATTCCTGGAGATGTTGTGTTCGAATTGTATGACACATTTGGTTTCCCTGCAGATTTATCTCGTATTGTTGCAGAAGATCACGGTTTCACAATTGATGAAGCTGGTTTTGAAGCTGAAATGGCAAAACAAAAAGAACGTTCTAAAAAAGCAACTGCTTTGGTAACGGACGATTGGGTTATTTTGGATGATAAAGGGAACGAAACGTCTATTGCTTACGACAACACAGAAGCTGAAGTAAAAATTACACGTTACAGAAAAGTAAAAAATAATAAAGGAGAATTTTTCCAATTAGTATTCAACCAAACGCCATTCTATGCAGAATCTGGAGGACAAGTTGGTGATACTGGAACAATTTCTACGTTGAATGAAACAATTGAAGTTGTTGACACGAAGAAAGAAAATAATTTAGTTATTCATTTTGTAGAGACTTTACCAGAAAATGTAAATGCAACATTCAATGCAAAAGTTGATACAGAAAAACGTAACGAAATAACAAAAAATCACTCTGCAACACATTTGATGCACGAAGCTTTACGCGAGGTTTTAGGAACACATGTAGAGCAAAAAGGTTCTTATGTTGGAGATGATTATTTACGTTTTGATTTTTCTCATTTCGCTAAAATGACAGATGAAGAAATCGCAATCGTTGAGCAAAAAGTAAACGATAAAATTGCGGAAGCTTTACCATTAATCGAAAAAAGAGATTACGATATCAAAGATGCAATTGCAGAAGGTGCAATGGCTCTTTTTGGAGAAAAATATGGAGATAAAGTTCGTGTAATTCGTTTTGGTTCTTCAATCGAATTATGTGGAGGTACACATGTAAAAAACACGGCTGACATTCGTTTGTTCAGAATTTTATCTGAATCTTCTACTGCGGCAGGAATTCGTCGTATCGAAGCTATTTCATCAAACAAAGCAATCGAGGCATACAAAGAAGCAGAGAAAAACTACAACGAAGTTTTAGTTGCTCTTAAAACGAAGAATGATGCTGTAAAAGCGGTTCAACATTTATTAGATGAAAATGCTGAATTGAAAAAACAGTTAGAATCTTTTGTTGCGCAACAAGCTTCTGCTGAAAAAGCAACTTGGAAAGCCGCTATTCAAACTATTAACGGTGTTAATTTCTTAGCTGTAAAAACTAATTTAGATACAAATACTGCAAAGCAAAATGCCTTAGATTTGACAAAAGAAATCGAAAATGCATTTATCGTTGTTGGTACAAATGATGTGGTAAAACCATCAATCACAATTTCTATCGCAAAAAATCTTGTAGACGAAAAAGGCTACAACGCAGGACAAATTGTAAAAGAAATTGCCAAACACATCAACGGTGGCGGAGGTGGACAACCTTTCTTAGCGACTGCTGGTGGTAAAGATGTTTCGGGATTAGATGCTGCTCTAAAACAAGCAGAAGATTTTGTAAAATAAAATCTTCTTTCATAAATATATTAAAAGCGACTTGGTTTATCAAGTCGCTTTTTTTTATCTTTATAAGTCATTAAAATAACACATTTTGAAAGACACAAAACTATTAATCGCCATTACTATTGTAGCCATTGTTTGGGGAACTACATTTCTCGGAATTCGAATTGCGGTAGAAACCATTCCGGGTTGGTTTGTTGCAGGAATTCGCCAGTTTTTAGCTGGAATAATTATGCTGATTATTCTACTTTATAAAAAAGAATTAAAATGGATTGGTTGGAAAAACCTTTCTTATCAACTTATTTTCTCAATCTTGATGTTGATTATTGCAAATGGCTTAACCACTGTTGCAGAAGAAAATGTGTCGAGTAGTTTAGCTTCATTAATTAATGCAACTTCACCTATTTTGGTTTTTATTGGTAGTGTTACCATAGGTTTACAAAAATTTAGCATCAAAGGATTAATAGGAATTATCATGTGTTTTAGTGGTATTTTATTTATTTTTTGGGACGGTTTACAAGAGTTGGTAAGTCCAGAATATCGCACAGGAATTATTCTTCTTTTTTGTGCTATTACGGGTTGGGCTGCTGGAACAATTTTTACAAAAAAAATGAATATTCAATCCAAAAATATTTCTCTAAATCTTTTCTATCAGTTTATGTTTGCAGGAATTGTACAAATTTGTTTTGCATTTATTTTTAGCGAAAATTATAATTTCGAGAATTGGAGTTTAAAAAGTATTTCAGCAATGATTTATTTAGCAGTTTTTGGTTCTGTGACTGCATTTTTCTCATTTCATTATGCGTTAACTAAAATTTCACCAATACAAGTTTCTATTTTGTCATATTTCAATACAATAATTGCAATTCTTTTGGGATGGCTAATTTTGGACGAAGAAATTTCGTCTAAATTTATTATTGCAGCAATCTTAATTATTTGTGGTGTTTTTATCACCAATTATAAACCCGAAATGTTTCAGCGAAAATCTGTTAATCTTTAAAACAACTTTTGTCAAAATCATTTATTCTTAATATTTGGTAGATAATTCAAATTTTAACCTATCCTTATTAAATAAATATTAATATATTTATCATAATAAGAAATTTTAATTACAATAATCGTCAGTTCAAATGATTTTTGTAATTTTGCACTCTCAAAAAATTAGTAATAAATACAAATCAATAAAATGGCAAACATTACATTTACAATGATTAAGCCTGATGCAGTTGCAAAAGGACACATCGGAGATATCTTAAAAGACATTACTGACGCTGGTTTCACAATCAAAGCGGCTAAAATAACACAATTAGCTAAGCAAGATGCTGAGGCTTTTTACGCTGTTCACAGTGAGCGTCCTTTCTTCAAAGATTTAGTTGAATTTATGACTTCTGGACCTATCGTTGCTGCAGTTTTAGAAAAAGACAATGCTGTTGCTGATTTCCGTACTTTAATTGGTGCTACAAATCCAGCTGAGGCTGCTGAAGGAACAATTCGTGCAAAATATGCTGAGTCTATCGACGCTAATGCTGTTCACGGATCTGATTCTGACGAAAATGCTGCTATCGAAGCTGCTTTCCACTTTGCTGCGAAAGAAATTTTCTAGTCAAAAAAGAACAAAAAATTATAAAAAAATCCTTCTGAAAATTTTCAGAAGGATTTTTTTTGGCTCAAAAAAGTACTATCTTTAATCAAATTCTAAAAAAATGAAGAACGTAATTTTAGCCATATTTGCAGTTTCAGCATTGTTGATTACAAGTTGTAAAAGCGAAAATGAGCAAGTTAAAAATGAAGTAGAAAACAATGTAGATTCCGTTACAACAGAAGTAAAAACAGCTGAAAAATCTATCAAATACGAAGGTTCTTACAAAGGAATTTTACCTTGTTTTGAGAAAGATTGTAAAGAGGTTGAAATGGAAATAAAATTACTTCCGAACAATGGTTATGTTTATTCGACAAAAAGATTAGGTGTAGATAAAGAAGCGATGATGACAACGGGAACTTTTAAGTTTGAAGCGGACGGAAATACAATTGTTTTACCAGAAATTGCAAACGTACCGAATGCTTTTTTAGTAGAAGAGGGAAAAATAGTACAATTAGATAAAAACAAACAAAAAATTGAATCTGCTGATTCTGCAAAATTTGTTTTGACAAAAAAATAAAGGTTTCGTAATGAAACCTTTTTATTTTTTCTTTATTCTGAACTAATTTCAGAACAACGTATAATATTTGATGAGAAGCTGAAAAAATTCTACTTGACAAATTATCAAAATTGTTCGACAAGCTAAGAATGACAAAATATCACTTTAACTCTAATCGACAAACAAAGTTTACTTGCTCATTGTGCAGAATTTTGAAGTGAACAAAGTTTTCTTCTTCTAATTTCTGAATTTCTACTGTATCATTTAAACTCAACTCTTTCAGAAAATTCATATCAATTGCTTTTACACGATTTTCTAAAATAATTTTTGGATCAATAAAATCTAAACACCATTCTAAATATTTGATATTATTAGCGTGTTTTACAATATCTAAATCAGAAAATTTGACTTGATAAATTTTGGTTTCTGTTGCTACAAAATCAAGCGATAATTTGGAATTATCTTCTTCTGTTGGCTTTAAATCTGGAAAACGATCAATGTGTGACGAATCAATTTGTAAAATATCTGGTCGACGTGTTTTTGTATTAAAAACCGCCCAAAGACTTGAGGCACCAACTATTTTTTTTCCTTGTTTTTCTATTGTAAAATCACGAATAGATTTTGCGCCTTTCAAAATTTCAATCCATGTTATTACTTCAATAAAATCTGACCAAGAAGGCAATTCTTCAATTTCTATTCGGATACGATTCATTACCCAAGATTGATCAAATTGTTGTAAATCAGAAAAACCTAAACCTCCTTTTGTTGCATGTTCTGATGCTGTTAACTGAAATAGATTAGCTAATTCGGTTAATTTCATCTTTCCGTTAGGCGAACATTGAGAAAAGTAAATTTCCCATTCTTTTGCATATTTTGATTGAAAATCTGAGGAAATTGACATTTATTTAATCTTATTATTTGGCTAATTTAGCTTTAAAATCTGCCATCATAACTGCAGCAACTCCTGCTTCTATTCCTTTATTTCCGTGTTTACCACCAGAACGATCAATAGATTGTTGTTCGTTTTCATCTGTCAATACACAAAAAATAATTGGCATATCATGTTTTATATTCAAATCTTTGGTTCCTTGTGTTACGCCTTCACAAACATAATCAAAATGTGCTGTAGCGCCACGAATCACACAACCTATAACAATAATTCCATCCAACTCTGGATACGCTTTTGCTATTTTATCAGCTCCGTAAATCAATTCAAAACTTCCAGGGACTTGATATAAGGTTACATCGCCTTCATTAGCTCCTAAATCAATCAAAGTATCTTTAGCGCCATCTCGTAAGTTGAATGTGATATGATTATTCCATTCTGATGTTACAATTGCAAATTTTTTACCTGCTACATTTGGTAATTCTGCTTTATTATAATGTGATAAGTTTTTATTTTCTGTTGCCATTTTTATTTTATTGAATGGTAAAATTACAAAAATGATTTAGTTTATACTTTGACTTATATCAATAAAAAAAGCTGAACATATTGTTCAGCTTTTTGATTTTATACTATCTATTGGATTATTTTGCTGTTTCTGAAGCATATTTTAAACGCTCTATAAACTTTGCAGTTTCTCCATTGTTTGCGTTTGGATATTTATCTTCTAACGCTTGAAAATATTTTAAAGCATCAGCATTTTTTCCTAATTCCATTGCAATTTCTCCAGCTTTTGTATAGTAAGTAGACTGTAAAGTTTCTACTTCCGTTGCTTCGGCAGCTTTTATATAGTATGGTAAACCTTCGTCCATTTTATTAGATGCAACTAAAGCATTTCCCATCATTCCATATTTTTGAGCTAACATAACGTTATCATCTGTATCAAAATCTTCTAATAATTTTACAGCAGATGCGTAATCTCCTAATTTATAGTAAGAACTAGCTGCTTTGAAACGTGCTAAATTACCAGCTTCAGTATTTCCGTATTCGTCTACAATTTGTTGTAAACCTTGGAAACTACCTGGGCTACCATTAAGTGCTACGTTGATAGAATCTTGGTCGAATAAACGTTCGGCTTGCACCATTTCTTTTAATGCATCTTCTGATTTAGGTTCTACGACTAATTTTAAGTAAGCAAAATAACCTAAAACAGCTACAATAATTACTCCTAAACCAATCCCTATTGCTTTAGCATATTTTTCAACAAAAAACTCTACGTTGAACGCTGTTCTATCTAATTTTTCTACGAATTGCTCTGTAGCGAATTCTTCTTTTTTATTATTTTTTGCCATTTTAATAATTTACGAGGTTGCAAAAATACATTATAGGTTAAATATATCCAATAAAATTATTTACAAACAACTCTTTAGAATAAATATGCGACTGTTAAGTTTAACATTTGTGGACGATTTTCTGTTTTGTAATCGTAGCTATCATGAATAAATTCTGAAGCAACTTTTCCAAAGCCAAATTCGTAACGCAAATCAAATAATAATTTTGATACCTCTACTCCTGCACCAATTTGCATTCCTACATTAAAATTATCTTGTTTTGCATTTTTAATATCATTAAATGAAATTTTATCATCAAAATAGTAAGAAAATACTGGACCAGCCTGAATATGGGCTAAACCTAAGAATTTTTTCCCAACGTTAACTGGAACATCCATACGTTTTTTTGTAACATTAAAATTATCTCCGTTTACATCATACTCATTTTTATACTGAGAATATAATAATTCAGGTTGAATGTAAATTCCTGCTAAAGATATTCTAGCTAATGCACCAGCCTGAAAACCAGCTGAGGCTTTACCATCTTTTTTGAAAATATTTCCTGCATCTTTAAAAACTTCTCCTTTGTCTGTATTAAAAATTGCTCCACCTTTTATACCAAAATTGATATTTTGTGCAAATGCAAAATTTGATAATAAGCCTACAAAAGCAGCTAAAACTAATTTCTTCATCGTATTTTTTTTATTGTTTTTCTTTAAGTAATGCTTCTCTCAATTTCTTGAAAAGATTTGACGAATATACAAAATCTATAACATTTGGATTATCAGCCACCAAAATCTCTTCTTTTGTTCCTTCCCACTCTAAAAAACCATTTTTAAGAAATACAATATGATCACCAATTTCCATTACCGAATTCATATCATGTGTATTGACTACTGTTGTCGTATTGTACTCTTTTGTAATATCATAGATTAATTGATCGATAACTAAAGCTGTTTTCGGATCTAATCCTGAATTTGGTTCATCAGCAAATAAATATTTAGGATTATTTACAATGGCTCTTGCAATGGCTACACGTTTCTGCATACCTCCAGAAATTTCTGAAGGATATTTTTTTAATGCTGTTCGTGCAATTTCTACGCGATCTAGAACTGCGCGTGCACGTTTTTCTATTTCAGCGTTTGATGAATCTGAGAACATTTCTAAAGGAAACTTTACATTCTCTAAAATATTCATCGTGTCATATAATGCCGAACCTTGGAAAACTACACCAATTTCTGAACGAAGACGTTGTTTTTCTGCATAATCAAATTCGACCATATTGTCTCCTTCATAAAGAATTTGACCCGATGTTGGAGTTAATAAACCAATCAAATTTTTAAGAAAAACTGTTTTTCCTGATCCACTTTGTCCAATAATCAAACTAACATTTCCTTTTTCGAACGGAACAGAAAAACCTTTCAAAACCTCTACACCATCAAAAGATTTGCGTATTTCTTTAACTTCAATCATTAGCTTAAAATTGTTTGTGTTAAAATTAAATTGATTACAATAATTGTAACAGATGTCCATACTACGGCTGTTGTTGCTGAACGTCCTACTTCTAATGATCCTCCTTTTACTTTATAACCATAGTAAGCAGGAATTGTTGCGATGACAAAAGCGAATACCATTGTTTTTAGGAATGTGTAAACAAATAATTTGGTTGCCATATTCATCTGTAAACCAGTTATAAAATCAGCTGCAGACCACATTTTTGTAAAAACACCAATATAATATCCTCCTAATAATCCAAAACCGATACTAACCATAATCAAAAGTGGATTAAAGAAAATACAGGCAATAATTTTTGGTAAGATTAAAAAGTTTGCAGAGTTAATTCCCATAACATCTAACGCATCAATTTGTTCGGTAACACGCATTGTTCCTATACTCGAGGCAATGTAAGAACCTACTTTACCTACTAAAATTAATGACATAATTGTAGGTGCAAATTCTAATACCAATACTACTTTTGTTGCATAACCAATGTATGCATCTGGGACAGGAATTGCGGAACCTTGAAAGTTCTGCGCCATTTGAATTGCAACTACAGCTCCCATAAACGTAGAGATGAAGGTTACAATACCTAACGAGTTAACTCCTAAATCGTATATTTCTCTTATAGTCAATTTCCAGAAAACACTCCATTTTTGAGGTTTACTAAATACTTTACCCATAAGCATAAAGTATGACCCTATATTTTCGATTAATTTCATTACGACAAAATTAATATTTTTATTGGAAAGGCTTTTTATTTATCTTGCACAATGTGAATTTAGAACATTTAATTTCTTATCTGCCCATAAATGCCGACTTGTTTGTAAGAAATTGGTTAGAAAATCATTTCGTAACCCTTAAAATTACACAAAGACGTGAAACAAAGTTAGGCGATTATCGTAAACTTTTGGCGTCAAATCGTCATCAAATTACTGTAAATGGCGATTTAAATCCTTATGCCTTCTTTTTTGTTTTTACACATGAAGTAGCGCATCTCAAAACTTTTGTACAATTTGACTCGAGAACAATCAATCCACATGGTAAAGAATGGAAAGCTATTTTTGGTAAATTGCTTACAGAATCTATTCATGTTTATCCAGACGAGTTAAAACCGTATATTTTACATCATGCAAAACATCCAAAAGCAAGTTTGGGTGCAGATATTAATGTGTCTAAATTTATAATTGCTGATAAAAATCCTACTCAAACCTACCTCGAAGATTTAGAAGATGGCACGGTCTTTTCTATCGGAAAAAGAGTTTTTCAAAAAGAATCCAAACGTAAATTGAGATATCTTTGTTTAGAACTTAAATCCAAAAAAAAATATTTGATTAGTGCAACTGCTACAGTTAATAAACTTTAAAAAAATATCATGAATAATAAAGATAACTACGCTGTTATTCTTGCAAGTGGTACAGGAGTGAGATTATGGCCATTGAGTACAATAAAAAAACCAAAACAATTTCATGATTTACTTGGAATTGGAAAAACTTTTATCCAATTAACTTACGAAAGATTAAAAAAAATAATTCCGGTAGAAAACATTTTTATTGTTACGGTAACCGATTATAAAGAATTTGTAAAAGAGCAAATTCCTGAATTTTTAGAAACTAATTTTATTTTTGAGCCGCGTGTTATGAATACTGCTGCATGCAATTTGTTAGCTGCGATGACAATTCAGCAAATAAATCCGAATGCAAAATTGATTATTTCGCCTTCAGATCATTTTGTTTTACATGAAGACGAATTTATAGAAAAAGCAATGATTGCATTTGAAAATTCGGACGATGATAAATTGATTACGCTGGGCGTTGCTCCTACACGACCAGATGTAAATTACAGTTATATACAGTTTATAGAGCAACCAAAAGCTATAAAAAAAGTAAAATCTTATGTTGACAAACCTGATTTAGAATTTGCAGAATCTTTTCTTTTAAGTGGTGAATTTATCTGGAATACAGGAATCCTTATTTGGTCTGTAAAAAGTGTTATAACTGCTTTTAAAGAACATCTACCTGTAATGTATGAAACGTTGGGAAAATATTTTGAGCTACCAAAAGAAATTCAGAATATAAAAACACTAAAACCTATTTATACAACACTAGATGTAACTTCTATAAATAAAGGTATTTTAGAAAAAGCTGATAACGTATATGTTATTCCGACGACTTTTGGCTGGAGTGATATTGGAACTTGGTCGGCGATTTATGAAAAATATAAATATACAGGCGAAGATCAAGACGAAAATCAAAACACATTGTTGTGTAATCATTTTTCGGGTTATAATACTGCAAACAATTTTATTTATTCGACAGAAGATAAAGCTATTATTATAGATGGTTTGGAGAATTATGTTGTTATAAATTCAGACAAGGGTTTATTGATTTGTCCACGTAGTAATGTGCAACAAATTAAATCGTATGTAAGTGATTTAAAATTACAGAAAAAAGGAGAAAAATATTGCTAAACATATCCTTAATCAAAAAAATCTACTCAAATTTGAGTAGATTTTTTTTGATTTATAATTAAATATGATTATTTCAGTGTAATTACATTTTGACCAACTTTGTAACCATTTTGATAAATGTTTATTTGATATTCTCCTTTCGGAAAATCATAATCAACCCAATCAAACGTTACACGAGAACCAGACATGTTATTGTAATTTACATTTACACGATCCGAATATTCAATTGTTGCTCCCGAACGTAAATTTATTTTACCAGAATTAGCACCTTTAAACTTTCCTATTTCGCCATTTGGTTTAAAAATAGTTACAAATAATTCTTTGTTTTCAGATTCTGCATTCAAGTTTTTATCCAAATCAAACGAAACACGAACTTTATCAATTCTTCTTGCTCTAGTCGTTTCTACTTCTTTACCACTCGATTTTACGCGTAAACCTATAATCTTATAATTCGAAATAGATAAGGTAGAATTTGTTTCTTTGATTAAGTTTTGACGATTTTCTTTTTCTTCACTTAAATTCGACTCTACATTTTTCTTTTGTTCAGATAAATTAGAATTTTCAGAAGTAAGAACTGTATTTTTATTTGTCAATTTCACGTTTTCTGCTTTCAAACGATCAATTTCTTTTTTGTATTGCTTAATATCTGTTTGCAACGAAACAATCAAACGCTTTGCACGTTGCAATTCGTCACTTGTAATTTCTTCTTTGTTTAAAATAGATTGAATTTCTTTTTGCTTATCTAATATTAAACGATCTTGGTAACTTAACGAAGAATCTTTTTTAACAATATGCGTTTTTGCATCTTCAAAATCTGCACGTACGATACGCAACTCTTGTTTCAAAATCTCTCTTGATCGTTCCAAATCATTAATATTCATCTGCATTTCAGAAGAATTTTTGTTGTTTGTCTCTTTCTGATAAACAATATAACCAACAGCAAGTAACAATAAAATTGCTAATGCAGTTATTATAATGTTTTTGACAAAATCTTTGTTGTGTTTAGAATTTTTAGAAGGTTCTAAATCTTTGTATTCGGTCATTATTTTATTTTATTTCGGAGAGAGCACTTTTCAATCACAAAAACTAAACCATTTATATCCTTTATACAGAAAAAACCGAAAATTTAACACTTATAGCTTCTAAAAACTAAAGTCTTGCATATTTATGCAAGACTTTAACTAATTTTCTTCTTTTTTTATCGTTGTAGAAGTATCCTCCAATTTAGTTTCTGCTTTTTCTTCAAGTTCCGATTTTTTATCTTTCAAAGCATCTTGTATGTCCGATACTTTTTCTTTTACAAATTCACTCGTTTCATTCATTTGCTTTTCCGCAACATCTTTCACTTCATTGTACTCTTCTTTTGTACGTTCTTTAAAATCTTGTGCTGCTTCTTTTGTTTTCTCTTTCAATTCTCCTGAAGCTTCTTTTAGATTCTCGAACGTTCTTTTAGCAAATTCAGACGCGTCATCAGCAATCAATGTTCCTGTTTTTTTTACTGTAGACGATACGTCATCAAATTTATCTCCTGCAACATCTATTGCAGTTTCAGTTTTTCCCAATAAACTCTTCAAAAAATCTCTAAGTCCCATAATAATTATTTTAGTTGATTATTTCAGTTTAAATTTACATCTCTTTAAAATTATACATACTATTTTTTTACATTTTTTTAGACAAGTTTATGAACATCAAATACCTTAAACGATTATTATTTGGATTAATAATTTTAAACCTAACCATTTTTTATAGTTGCAATTCTACAACTAATCAAGTAAAAGACGCGTCAATTAATTCATCTGATGAAATAACCTTCAAATATTCTACCAAAAATAAAAATTATGTCAGCGCTCATCGTGGTGGAAGTGGAATTACAAATTATCCTGAAAATTGTATCGAAACATTTGATTATTTACACAAAAAAGGCATACAAATTTTTGAAATTGATGTTAGTGAGACTAAAGACCAACATCTGGTTTTGATGCACGACAATTCATTACAACGAACAAGTACGGGGCGACAAGATGTCAATCAAATTAACTTAAATCAGATTAAGGAATACTTTTTGGTAGATGATTTCGGACAACAAACATCATATAAAATTCCGACTTTTGCTGAAGCACTGAATTGGGGAAAAGACAAACCAATTTACTTTATGGTCGATATCAAAAAAGGTGTAGATTATGCGGCTATTGTATCAACTATTAACCAAGCAAATATGCAAAATAAAGTTGTTTTAGTGACGTATACTGTTGGACAAGCAAAAAAACTAAACCGAATTGCGCCAAATATGCTTTTGTCTGTTTCGATGAGAAATGAACGAGAATTTAATGAAATGATGAACAGTGGCATTCCAACTGACAAAATGGTTGCTTTTACAGGAACACGCCGTAATGACAAATCATTGTTTGATAAAATTCATGAAAAAGATATTTTAGTAATTTTTGGTACATTAGGTAACTTGGATAAAAGTGCTGCGGCAAAGGGAAATCAATTTTATAAAGATTTAGAAAAAGATGGTGTTGATATTTTTGCAACCGATCGTGCACTTGATGTTCAACAAACAATAAATAAAAATTAAATGGAAAAAATATCATTAAAGGATTCAAATTATTTTTCAAAATTGATGTTAAATTACATCGATCAAGATGAAAATTTATCCGAATTATACAATCTATTTCCAATCAAAGAAAACTATATAAAACAAGCAAAAACTAAGCTTGAAAATTATAAAAATCGAGAAATTTTAGTTGAACAAATTAAGCAACAACTTAATGGTTTAGATTTATCAAAAAAGCAACAAAAAAATCTTAAAAAACTATCCGAAAAAAATACAGTAACCATAACAACTGGACATCAATTAAATTTATTTACTGGTCCAATTTTCTTTTTCTATAAAATTCTTCAAGTCATAAAAGCATGCAAAGAATTGAATCAAGAACAAGATGAAATAAATTATGTTCCTATTTTTTGGATGGCAACGGAAGATCATGATTTTGAAGAAATCAATCATTTTAAGTATGGTGATAGAAATATACATTGGTCAAAAAAACATGGAGGACCAGTTGGACGTTTATCAACAGAAGGTTTGAAGGATGTTTTTGAATCATTTTTGTTGATTTTACCAAATGGAACAAAGAAAACACAATTACAAGAATTAATCGACCAATCTTATTTATCGCACGATAATTTAACCGATGCAACAAGAGAATTAGTTCATTTATTATTTAAAGATTATGGTTTATTATTTGTAGATGGTGATGATAAAGAGTTAAAAAAATTAATGATTTCGACTTTTGAAAAAGAATTAATTCAACAAAAATCTTATCAACATGTCATTCCTCAAAACGCTAAATTAGAAGCTTTAGGCTATTCAATTCAAGTTAATCCACGCGAAATAAACTTGTTTTATATGAAAGACGATAATTCGCGCGAACGAATTGTTGAAGAAAATGGAACGTATTTTGTCAATAACACTTCTATCACGTTTACACAAGAAGAAATTATTGCCGATTTACATCAAAATCCAGATAAATTTAGTCCCAATGTAATTTTGCGTCCACTTTATCAAGAAACCATTTTACCCAATGTCGCGTACATTGGTGGTGGTGGCGAAATAGCATATTGGCTGCAATTAAAAGAAATGTTTACTCAATTCGAGATAGATTTTCCGTTGTTAGTTTTACGAAATTCTATGTTAATTAGAACCGAAAAACAATACGAAAAGCAACAAAAGTTAAATTTAACTAATGAAGATTTATTTTCAAATAGTTTGATTATCACAAAAAAAAGAGTGATGAATTTATCTGAAATAGCACCAAAAATTCCTGCTTTGGAAGAGGAGTTGAAAAGCATTTTTGAACGATTGGAAAATTTGAGCAGTTTAACAGATTCTTCTTTTGCAGACATGATACAAGCGCAGCGCACAAAACAATTGAAAGGTTTTGAACGAATTAAAAAACGACTAATTCATGCTGAAGTGAAGCAAAATGAAGATATTTTGAGAAGAATTGATGAACTTTTGACTGATTTAAATCAACAAAATGGCTTACAAGAACGTGTCAAAAATTTTGCAGATTTTGATTATATCAATCTTCACTATTTTATTGATTTTATTGCAGATAGTCTTCAACCTTTCGAGTTTGAGTTTATAATAAATACGCTTGACGAAAAAATTTAAACGAAACATAATTCGTATATTTGACAACGAAAATTCATCTAAATGAAAAAAATATTAGCTTTATTGTTATTTGTTGGTGCAACAGCACTTTATGCTCAACAAAAAACGCATACAGTTCAACCAAAAGAAACAATTTATGGAATTTCAAAACAGTACGGAATTTCACAGGAAGAATTATATAAAGCAAATCCTAAAATTGAGAAAAATGGTATACATCCTGGTGATTTAATCGTTCTTCCAACAAAAGGAAATGAAATAAAATCTCAGGAGACAAAAAAAGTCATTATAAGTGATGAAGGACCAACTCATTTAACTGAATTTGATGATCCAAATTTTAATTATATAACTATTCAACCAAAAGAAACAGTTTATAATTTAACAAAAAAATATAATGTTAGCGAAGCGACATTAACATCGTTAAATCCACAAATTAAAGAAAGAGGTTTAGAAATTGGTGATGTTTTGAAACTACCTAAAACTATCATAAATAAAGACAATTTTACAGTACCAAAAGGTTCTCATTTAGTAAAAAAAGGAGAAACGCTATACACGCTTTCTAAAGATTATAAAGTAAGTGTAGATGATATTTATGCTGAAAATCCGACTTTACAAACTTCAGGCTTAAAAGAAGGAATGGTAATTTCTATTCCTAAAAAATCTGGCGCTGTAGTTATCGAAGAAAATACGATAAATTATGTGGTTCAAAACGGAGATACCGCATACAGTATTTTAGAACGTTATAATACAAATTTAGACGATTTGTTACGTTTGAATCCTGAGGTTATAAATGGATTAAAAGCTGGAATGACGCTTAAGTTACCTTTGCAAAAGAATGCTAAAATTATAAAATATAGTAAAGCAGGAAAACTAAAACGTGCAGATGATAACG
This sequence comes from Algoriella sp., assembly GCF_036647415.1. NCBI lineage: Bacteria > Pseudomonadati > Bacteroidota > Flavobacteriia > Flavobacteriales > Weeksellaceae > Algoriella > Algoriella sp. The sequence continues at coordinate 36,224 of NZ_JAVXKG010000006.1, read as the reverse complement.
AAATCAATATTGCAATTATGTTGCCTTTTGATGTGGCAAATAATCCGCAATTAAAGAATTCGCAAGCAACACAATTTTTTACTGGCGCCAAACTAGCGTTAACACGTTTAGCAAAAAAAGGTAAAAATGTAAATGTAAAAGTTATCGATACTAAAAATGGTACGATTCAAGATATTTTGTCAACCACAGATTTTAGTAAAACAGATGCTGTTATTGGACCTTTAAATACATCAGATGTAACAGAAGTTGCTCACTTTTTTGACAATTCTGGTATTGCTGTAATTTCACCTTACGCGAATGATGATTCTTTAAATTCTTTCAATGATTTATTGATTTCTAATCCAAAAGATGAAGTAATTGCAGATCAAATTATAGAAGAAATCGCGAAGAATTTCGCAGGAGAACAAGTCTATTTATTAACAAATAGAGATGATCAGGAATTAGCAAGTTACACGAAAAAGCAATTAGAAAAACAATTGAAAGCTAATGTTGTAATTGTAGATAATGCCTCAAAAATTGTACAACCACATGATAAAGTAGATGGTGTTGATTATTACACACCAATTATTACGGTTATGGTTGGAGATGATGACAATTTAGGAAAACAATATTTAGAGAAACTAAAAACATTTAACAAGGATAATATCAAAGCTTACGGAATAAAATCTGTTTCTGTTTATGATGTTTATAGTCCAGAAAATGCAAAAAATATTGATGCTTTCCGCGAATTTGGTTTTGTGTACAGCACTGCTCGTTTAATCAATACACGTGATACGGAAGTACAAAGTGTACTAAAAGATTTTAAAGAAGTTTATTGTGAATTTCCTACTCGTTACGAGCAATTGGGATATGATGTAACATACGATATTGTTGATAGAATGAACAATAAAGGTGATGTAACAAACAATATTACAACAGAAAACACAAGAGTTTCATCAAAATTTGCTTACAAAAAAGTAAGTGGAAGTAAAGCTTACACAAACGATGCAAGTCGTGTGGTAAGATTGCCTAAAAAGTAATTTTATTAAAAGAAAAAATATACAAAAGCGATGTCAAAATTTGATGTCGCTTTTCTTGTTTTCAAGACAATATTTAGAAAGAAAATACAGAGCAAAGCAAGTTTAAAAAATTGTTATTAAATTCGCTGATGCACAAACTCAAAAACAATTTACTCGTAAAAGTCATTCTTGCCATTGTATTAGGAATCGCATTAGGCGGAATTATTCCCGAAATTATTGGTCGTATTTTTATTACGTTCAATGATTTTTTTAGCGAATTATTAAACTTCTTAATCCCATTAATTATTGTAGGATTAATTGTTCCATCGATAGGACGATTAGGACAAACCGCAGGAAAATTACTATTAACAACCGTTTTTATTGCCTACGGATCTACAATTTTTGCAGGCTTATTAGGATATTCTGCAAGTATGTCAATTTTTCCTAGTTTATTAGAAAGTCAAACAGGACAAATTAATTTGGCTGAAAAAGCAAAAGAATTCAAACCATTTTTCTCTATAGAATTTCCACCATTGTTTGATGTAATGCCTGCCTTGGTATTTTCTTTTTTATTTGGAATTGGTTTATCACGTTTAAAAGATTCAACTTTCGGAAAATTCGCAGATGATTTTGAAGAAATTATAACTTATTTAATTCAACATTTAATCATTCCATTATTACCAATTTTCATCTTCGGAATATTCTTGAACATGTCTTATTCAGGACAAGTTGTAACGATTATGAATGTTTTCTTAAAGATTATAGGTATAATTTTTATTCTTCATGTTTTATTATTAGTTATTCAATTTACATTGGCAGGAATCGTTGCAAAGAAAAACCCTTTTGTAATGTTGAAATTGATGTTACCTGCTTATTTTACAGCTTTAGGCACACAATCTTCGGCAGCTACAATTCCAGTAACTTTAGCGCAAGTAAAGAAAATTGGAGTTCGTGATGAAATTGCAAGTTTTGCAGTTCCACTTTGCGCTACGATACATTTGTCGGGTTCTATGTTAAAAATCGTTTGTTGTTGTCTAGCTTTAATGTTAATACAAGGAATTGAAATTGATTTTATACAATTTTTAGGTTTTATGTTGATGCTAGGAATTGCAATGGTTGCAGCGCCTGGTGTTCCTGGTGGAGCTATTATGGCTGCAATTGGTATCATTGCTTCTATGTTAGGTTTTAGTCCAGAAAATCAAGCATTGATGATTGCACTTTACATTGCTATGGATAGTTTTGGAACTGCAGGAAATGTGACTGGAGATGGAGCTATTGCTGTTACTGTTAATCAAATTTTTAAAAAGAAAATAATTTAGAATCTGATTCAAAATCAAATAAATTTTAAAATAACTTACTTATATAAAAAAAGAGTTCCTAAAATAATTTAGGAACTCTTCTTAGTTTTAAAAAAATATATAAGTATTAGAATGTACTTTCTTAGAAACCTACTCCACCACCATTGTTATCAGATTTATTTTGTTGTACGTCTGCACGATTACGAACTTTTCCTCCAAAATTATATGTAAATCCAATGTTTAATGTCTGTGCTTCCCAACGGAAATTTCCATATCCATTGTAAGGATTTGTTGTTTCTAAACGTCCATAGAATGTTCTGAAAATATCACTTACACGAGCGCTTAAACTTGCTTTTCCATCCATAAATGTATAACGTGCTCCTAAATCCATACGCCACATTTCTTGCATCTCTCCTTGAATATTTTTATTTTTTCCAACAAGCATGAAGAAATGTTGTAAACTAATAGATTTATTTAACTTAAAAGTATTATTCATACGTGCTGTTAAACGATTAGCGTTAATTTCTACATTTCTAAATTCTCCAGTTTTAAGATCTACTTCATTATCAACAATTACATTATGTGTCCAATCTCCACTAATGTTAGTCGACCACCATTTTTTAGGAACAAGGTTAAAACTTAACTCAAAACCATAAGCGTTTGTATCATCATAGTTAACAAAATTTTGAATGATACCGTTCTCAATGTCTGGATTTTTAAGAATAGTTCTTACAATATCATCCTTTACTATGCGATAAAATACATTTGCCGAAATAGAGTTTTTACCAAATCGTTGTAAATATCCAACTTCAAAATTGTTTGTATATTCTGATTTTAAATCTGGGTTTCCTTGGCTTGACATCAAAGAAGTTGCCCAATCAGGCACAGGAGATAATTGGCCAATTCCTGGACGATCAATACGACGGCTATAGTTTAAAGATATTTGACCTTTTTCCGTTACATCATAAGTAAAGAAAGCTGAAGGAAATAGATCAAATTTATTATTATCTATTTGACCTTTTTTATCTACATTGTACAAATAATCTCCTTTATCTTCTACTTGTTCTCCTCTTAATCCTAATTGCATTCCGAATTTCCCAAATTTCTGACCATAGTTTAAATAGGCAGATAAGAAATTTCTTGAAAAATCAAAATCAGTACTTGGATTAATTTCTATTGCATTTACAATTCGTCTATTATCAGTAATGAAGATATTATTGTTCGTTTCTTTTCTAAATTGTAATCCAGCTTCAATTTTTCCTCCATCTTTGATTTGATTCGTATAATCTAAGTTGATTCGTATGTTATCTGTATTATCATCACGGTTTTCATAATAAGATTTAGTTACCGGATATTCTTGATCCATGTTTCTAATATCTGATCCTTTAGAAGTTGCATAAAAAGCATCTAATATAATATTGTGGTCAGGTTTATTAAAATCACGTTTAAAGTTTAAGCTATAATCCTGATTTTGCCAATCTCCATCAAAACGTGAAGGATTATTATAAATTTTATTATTTACGGTATTGGTTACTATAGAATTAATATCTCCTGTTCCTTTTCCAAACCATTGATTGGTATAAACTGTCAAAGCCGTCTTGTCATTAATAAACCAGTCGAAACCAATTTTACCTGCTTGGCTTTCATCTTTGTTTACAATATCCATATCTTCATTTAGTAAAGTGTCATAATTATCCACTTTTCCCATAAATCTACTTGGACGTTTATTGTAACTATAATTTCCAAAAAAGTTGAAAGATCCTGTATTTACATTTGCAGTTAATGAGTTATTGAAACGACTTTTTTTACCTTGTTCATAACCTGTATTTAGTGCAACGTTGTAACCTTTTTTTGTTCCTTTTACCATTACAATATTAATGATTCCAGATTTTCCATCTGCTTCATATTTTGCAGAAGGATTTGTAATAATTTCTACACTTTTTATTTGGTTAGATGGAATCTGTTTCAAGACTTCAGATGCAGATAAAGACGAAGGTTTTCCATCAATATAAATTTTTACATTCTCGTTACCTCTCAACGATAATTCACCTGTTTGTTGATCTACATTTACAGATGGAATATTATTAAGAACCGCTGCCGCATTAGCTCCTGCGCTTACCAAATCATTTCCTACTTCTACTACACGTTTATCAATCTCATTACGATATTGCGAAACTTCTGCTCGTACAAAAGCTCCTTTTAGCTCTACTGTTTCCGTTTTTGAAAGCTGTAAAATAATGTTACCAATATTTAACTCTCCTCCTTTTACTTCAGCTATTGTTATAGATTGCTGATAACCAAACTCTGTAATTACTAAACGATAATTTCCATCTTCCAAATCTGGAATCAAAAATGTTCCGTCTGCATCTGCATACACTTCATCCAAAAGTTCTTTTACATCTACTTTATAAATCTGAATTGCAGCCATACCAACAGCTTCATTTTTTGCATTTTCAATCTTTCCTTTTACAGGATAATGTTCCTGTGCAAAACCGTATATAGAACAAACGGAGAAAAGAATAGCTAGTGTAATTTTGTTCAATTTCATGTCTTATATTTTTTAAAAGGTACTATGCTTTACATAATACAACCTCACAATAATCCTTATTTTACTTATAAGACGACAAAAAAAATATTTTGTTACAAAAAATTTAAAAAAAGTTTAAAATTTTATTTACTCAACTGAAAAACCTATTTTTATCATTCGATAAATACTAACACATAAAAGAGTTATACATTGAATTCAATTGTCATATTAGGAGCGGGAAATGTTGCATTTCATTTAACTCGTGCATTGATTGAAAACACATTAAATGTTCGACAAATATTCAATAGAACATTAGAAAAAGCTAGAGAAATTGGAGAAGCAAATCGCATATCTTATACTGATAAAATATCAGAAATAGAAAAAGCTGATCTATATATTATTGCTTGTGCGGATAGTGGAATAGAAGAATTTTCGCATTATATTCCTTTTGATGATGTTTTAGTTGTACACACTTCTGGCTCATCGCCAATGTCTGTTCTGAAAGGCGATTATCGAAAAGGAGTTTTCTATCCATTACAAACTTTTTCAAAAGAAAGAATACTTCGTTACGATAATATTCCATTTTTTATTGAAGCAGAAGATCCAACAGATTTAAAAAAATTAAATGATCTTGCAAATCGTATTTCAAATGAAGTTCATCAATTAGACTTTGCAGGTCGTATGCAAGTTCACATGACAGGTGTTTGGGCAAATAATTTTGTCAATCATTTATATTATATCGCAGGTGATATTTGCGAAAAAAATAATCTGCCGTTTGATGTTTTGTTACCTTTGATACAAGAAACTGCAAATAAGGTAATTGAAATGAATCCTAAAGATGCACAAACAGGACCAGCAAAACGTGGAGATCAAGTAATTATAAATCGTCACTTAGAAGCATTAGAAGATGATTCGAAATTATTACAGATTTACCAAGTTTTGACCGATTCAATAAAAAGAGTTTACGAAAAATGATGAGTTACAAAGAGAAACTAAATAACATAAAAACAGTTATTTTAGATGTAGATGGAGTTTTGACAGATGGAAATTTAATTTTATTACCAACTGGCGAAATGGTGAGAACTATGAATACACGTGATGGTTACGCAATGCAATTGGCCATCAAACAAGGAATTAGAATTGCAGTAATTACAGGCGGAAAAGATGAAGCAGTAGTTAATCGCCTTAAATATTTAGGCTTAACAGATATTTACGTTAATCGTCGTGATAAAGTAGATGCTTTTCAAGATTTACTTTTTTCTTATGGTTTAGATCCTGATGAAATCGCTTATATGGGCGATGATTATCCAGATTTAGCAGTAATGAGTTTGGTTGGTTTAGCCACTTGCCCCAACGATGCATGTACAGATGTACGCAAAGCTTCGGAATACATTTCACCAGAAAATGGAGGAAAAGGTTGTGTTCGCGATTTGTTAGAGCAAATCTTAAAAGTTCAAAACAAATGGTATAACGCGGAAGAAATTGCTTCTGTATAAAAGACTTTGAATAAATTAAACATTTAATTTTCAGCTTAAAATCGGCATTAAATATATCACGTTAAGAAAATGTTTGAATGCAACGTTAAGAAGATTTTAGCCACTAGGGTTTTAAAATCTTTAGTGAAATGAAAACATTTTTAGTGAATAGATTTACAGCCTTGACTTTTTTGTTTCGTTTTTGTGTCAAGACAAAAATGAAAGAAGTATAAAATTTAAGCTTGAAATAACAGATAAAAAAATCATCAGAATAACAATTATAAAATGTTATTAACAGAAAAATTAAAAGATACCAATATCATTTTGGCATCGCAATCACCACGTCGTAAAGAATTATTAGCTGGTTTAGGATTACAATTTTCGACTATTTCTTTAGATATTGACGAAACTTTTGACCGAAACGAATTCAAGAAAGAACAAATTACCGAATATCTTTCAGCAAAAAAAGCACAAGCGTATACAGCTATTCAACCAAAAGATTTAATTATAACTTCGGACACAACTGTTTGGGTAGATGATGAATCGTTAGAAAAAGCTGAAAATCGTGAAGAAGCTTACGAAATGATTAAAAAATTAAGCGGAAAAACACATTCTGTTTATACATCGGTTACGATTCGTTCTATCGAAAAAGAAGTAACATTTTCGGACGAAACGCAAGTTACTTTTGCAGATTTATCAGACGAAGAAATTTATTTTTATATTGACAATTACAAACCTTTCGATAAAGCTGGTGCATACGGCGTACAAGAATGGATTGGTTACATTGGTGTAGATAATATGAATGGTAGTTATTTCAACGTAATGGGACTTCCTACACACAAGCTATATAAAGAATTAATCAAATTCTAAAAAATATTTATCCAGCTTCGGCTGGATTTTTTTATTCTATAATTATCGTATTTTTGTTCTTCTAAAAACAATTCTATGAAGGTCGGTTTATATTTTGGATCGTTCAATCCTATTCATGTCGGGCATTTAATTATTGCCAATCATTTTCAACAATTCACAGATTTGGACCAAGTTTGGTTGGTTGTTTCGCCTCAAAATCCGTTGAAGAAAAAAAGTTCTTTGGCAAATGAATACGATCGATTAGAAATGGTAGAATTAGCCATAAAAGATTATCCAAATCTTAGAGTTTCTAATATAGAATTTACCTTACCGAAACCTTCGTACACAATTGACACATTAATTCATCTCAACGAAAAATTTCCTGAACACGAATTTGCTTTGATTATGGGTTCTGATAATTTGGATGGTATTTCGAAGTGGAAAAATGCTGATATTTTGATGCGAGATTATCAATTGTATGTTTATCCTCGTCCTGGATATTCTCAAGAAGAAAATTTGGAAAACGTAGAAATGGTGGAAGCGCCGTTGATGGAAATTTCTTCTACTTTTGTTAGAAATGCAATAAAAGAAGGAAAAAATATTAAACCCATGTTACCTCCAAAAGTTTGGGAATATTTGGATGGAAGTAATTTGTATGGATAATTTTAATTTGAGAATATTATGAGTGTTGATAGAGAAATTTCATTAGGAATCTTAACTAACAGAAATAAATTTTCTGATTTATTCAATGATTTTATGATTGAATTTGATTATAGTAATAATAATTTTAATTTTCTATCTCTTAAGGTTAATGATTTAGATAATTTTGATTACGTCAATTATAAAAATTTTAAAGATTTAAAACCTATTCTTGATGAAAGAGAGAATAAAGAATATTCAAATTACGTATCTTTTTTTATAGATTGTTTAAATGAGAGATTTTTAATAAGTTCAACTAAAATAGAAGATACTTACGAAGGTTTTTCTTCTCATTTTGAAATTAAAATTAATCTAGGTGTAGGAAAACGTATTGAAAATGCTAATCAATATACTGATTACGGATTTTATTTAAATAACATTCTACCTCGATTACTTAGGTTAAATTGTTACGTTATTGAAGTAATCTGCCGCGATTTAAATAATTAATAAAAATAAACATACCATGACAAAACAAGCCACTATAAGTAATTTGGGAGAATTAGCTCCTTTATTTGACGCATATCGTCAATTTTATGATAAAAAATCTGATATAAAAGCTGCGGAAGAATTCTTAGAAGCACGAATTGTAAACGACGAATCGGTTATCTTTTTAGCATATAATACAGAAGAAAACGCTGTTGGATTTGTGCAATTATTTCCTTCATTTTCATCAACAAGAATGAAACGTTTCTGGATTTTGAATGATTTATTTGTTTCCTCAGAATTTCGAGGACAAGGTTTTTCGAGAGAATTGATAGAAGAAGCAAAGAATTTATGCCGCAAAACAGACGCTTGCGCTATGTTATTAGAAACAAGTGTTACAAATGATATTGGAAATTCGTTGTATCCAAGCGCTGGATTTCAGTTACGAGATGATGCTAATTTTTATGAATGGGAAGTTTAACCAAATTTGCGTTTCAATTCGTAGATGATTTCTTCCAAACCGTTTAGTTTTATTTCATAAACAGTAGAAAGTTGAACGCCTAACTTACCTTTGGGGAAACCACCTTTTCCTACAAACCATTCTAGATAAGAAACAGGCAAATCGCACAACAAACGCCCTTCATATTTTCCGAAAGGCATTTTTGTTGTCACAATTTCTTTTAATATTTCGGGACGAAATCCTTCCATTATTTTGTTACAGTTCCTTTGTAAGTTGACATTCCATCTTTGAAATTCACTGCATTTTTGAAACCTTTTTCTTGCATTTTATCTGTCGCTAATTTTGCTCTAACACCAGATTTGCAATAAATATAATAATTCTTTTTTGTATCTAATTTTGAAATTTCGTCTGTAAAATTATTGTTTTTCACATCGATATTAATCGCTCCAGGAACATGACCTTCTGCAAATTCTTCGGGCGTGCGAACGTCTAATAAAACATTCTTTTTATTCTTGAAGTTAATCTCATTCACATTGTCTAATGTAGAAATTACTTCTTCTACTTTAGCATTTTTTTCCTCTGTTGTAGACGAATTACTGGCACAAGAACCTAAAAAAAGTGTCCCTGTAATCATTACAACTCCTAAAATTTTATTTACCATTATATTGATTCATTGTATTATTTAATCCCTGAAAAACAAAAGATAAAGCTGCATCTGCGGCTACATTTAATCGTTCACTCATTGTTGTCATTTCTTCTGCAGACCATTCTCCTAAAACATAATCAACTTGTTTTCCTTCCGAAAATTCATTTCCTACACCAAAGCGTAAACGTGCATAATTTTGACCGCCAATTTTATTCTGAATATCTTTCAATCCATTATGTCCACCATCACTTCCTTTTCCGCGCATACGAATTGTTCCGAATGGTAAATTTAAATCATCTGTAATGACAAAAATATTTTCTACAGCAATATTCTCTTTTTTCATCCAAAAACGAACCGCATCTCCACTCAAATTCATATAAGTATTTGGTTTCAAAAGCGTAACTGGACGTGCTTTGTATTTGAATTGTGCAACTTCTCCAAAATTTGAAGGACCAAATTTTGCATCAACTTTTTTAGCAATTTCCTCAACCACTTTAAAACCAATATTATGACGTGTATTTTCGTACTGAGCACCGATATTTCCTAGCCCAATAATAAGATATTTTTGCATAAAACAAAATTACATCTTTTTGTTGGAATAGAATTATTTCCTAACTTCGTTTTTAAATTCTACCAATTTGGTATAGAATTTGAATTATTAAAAATAATAGATATCATGAAAAATATAATTAGCGTTTTAATATTAGTTTTAGGATTGAATGTCTTTGGGCAAAAAATTCCTAACGTGATGAAAACTGAATTCCCTGCAGCAGCTTTACAAGATAGTTTAGTTGATCTGCAAGGAAATTCAATAACTATAGAAAAAGCTCTTTCCAGCTATAAAGGAAAAATTGTATTATTAGATTTATGGGCAACTTGGTGTGGAGATTGTATTAAAAATATACCTGCCTTAAAAACTTTACACGAAAAAAATCCAGATGTAGAGTTTGTTTATCTTTCTATGGATAAAAATCAAGAAGCTTGGAAAAATGGTATCGAAAAATATACTATAACAGGTCAACACTTTTACATGGGAAATAATTGGAAAGGTACTTTTGGCACAAGTATTGATTTGAATTGGATACCAAGATATCTCGTACTTGACCAAGAAGGAAAAATTGCAGATTATTATAGTGTGAAAGCTGATGATCCAAAAGTACAAGAGACAATTAATCATTTAAGAAAGAAATAGTTTATAGTTTACCAACTAAAGGGTGATTGAAATTGAAAAACCAATCACCCTTTTATTTTTTTATCCGTTAAAAATCAATATATTTAGTAGAAGGAAAATAAATATTCTATAATTTTTTATAGACTTATTTTTGTATCAAACTTTTAGTTATTATTGCACTAATTTAAATACCTTTTTTATATATATGAAAATATGCTTCGTAATGTACCCTTGGGACAAAGTAGAACCAGCTAAAGATTCTACTTTACGTATGATTAAAGAATGCGTTAACCGCGGATTTGAAGTATCCTATTTAACAAAAAACGATATCTCTATTGCCAAAGGTAAAGTTGTAGGAAAGTGCAAAAAGTTAATAACTAAAGACACAGAAGATCCTGTAGATTTTTATCATGCCATGCAATTCGAAAGTTCTATAAAAGATTTTACCGAATTTGATATGGTTTTCATGAGAGCCGATCCACCAATTGATCCGCTTTTATTGAATATGTTAGAATTGATTGAAGACAAAGTATTTTTTGTCAATAAAATTTCTGGATTACGCAAAGCGAATAATAAAATTTATGCCGCATCTTTTGATGATGGACAGGAAACTATTGTTCCACAAACGTTAATTACAAAAGATATTGACTTAATTCGATCATTTGTAGAAGAAAATAATTTTGATAAATTTATTGTAAAACCATTAGATGGTATGGGAGGAAAAGGAGTTGTCCTTTTTGAACGTAATAATATGGGTAATTTATCATCTATTTGTGATTTTTATATTAATCATACTGGTGCTTCACAACCTATTATTTGTCAAAATTATATAGAAGGTGCAGAAAAAGGAGATGTTAGAGCAATGGTTGTAAATGGCGAACCTATTGGCGCTATTATGCGTGTACCAGCTGCTGGTGATCACCGTTCTAATATTTCGGCAGGAGGTTCTGCTATAAAACATGAAATGTCTGAATATGAGTTAGAGCTTTGTCGTAAGATTGGTAAAAAACTAAATGAAGATGGGATTTATTTTTGCGGTGTAGATTTAATTAACGGTAAAATGGTCGAACTAAATGTAGTAAGTCCTGGAGGAATCGTTCCTCACAATGAAGTAAATAATAACACAGAAATGCAAGTACAAATCATTGATATGTTATTAGAAAAATATAAAGAATATAGAGCATGAAATCATTAAGTATTCAACAAATCCTTGATAATATTGAAAATGAAGTTGTATTTGAAGCATACTCAGAAGATGAATCTTTTAAAATAAAAATTGACGAGTACATACCTTACGTTTGTGCTGCAATACACGATGGTAGTCATATGCGCGATGATGTTCGCGATAAATGTCTATTATCTAATTACGAACGTTGGTACGAAGAAGATCCACATACAGCTGAGTTTGTAGAAACATTTCCTGTCTTAATACAAGGCTGTGATTCGCGATTTGAATATGATTTGAATCGTGCGCCAGAAACTGCAGTTTATGAAGAAGCATGGGGAAAACAAGTTTGGAGAGATCCATTAACATCTTCTCAAAAACAAGTAAGTTTAGCAAAACATACGGCATTTTACGAGGTAGTTGAAGCTTTAATCAAAAAATTAGAATCAAAATTTAAATCGTGTTTAGTTTACGATATACACTCGTATAACTGGAAACGTTGGGATCGTCCTGTACCTGTTTTCAATATTGGTGCAGAAAAAGTAGACAAAGAACGTTATGGAAGTTATGTTGAATCTTGGCGCGATGAATTGGCGCAGATTGAATTAGAAAACATTCATAATTATTCGGCAATAAATGATGTTTTTTACGGACGTGGTTATTTGTTGGAGTTTGTAACAAATCGTTTCAAAAATACATTGGTTTTAGCAACAGAAGTTTCTAAAATTTATTGTGACGAGTTGACTGGAGAATCTTTCCCAGAAATTATCAATCAGATAAAAGAAGGGTTTAAAACAGCGATTTTAAATCATGCATTTCAATTTGTAAAAAATGAAACAACATACAAAGTAGGTTCTAAACAAGTTAATATTTTACACAACGAGTTAGAATCGGATTTGATAAAAATTGATAAACAATTGTTTCAATTAGTAAACGATTTTGAGTTATTAAGTGTTATCAATCCAATTAATTTAGAATTTGAGAAGAAGAAATTTTTAGCATCTAAATATACCTACGAACCCCAGTTTAAATACAATCCGCTTAATATAAATCCGTTTGAATTTAAACGAAAATTATCTAATATTAAAGTAGAAAAGATAAACGATATTACCATACAAAATATGTATGTTGATACGATTAATTCTTACTTTGATAAAGTTGATTTATTAGCAAATTTGGGTACAAATAAGTTTTTATACAATTCGCTTCGTTATTTTGGAGAACCATCGAAAAAAGACATCGAAAATGCAAACTTTATCTTGTATTGTCCCGAATTTAGAATTGATAATCACGGTGATTATACAGAAGAAGAAGTAGTCAACTTATTTCAAAATGCAACCAATGATTATGGTTTTCAATTTGATATAGAGGTTTCTGATGATATCGCTTCAAAAGCTCTTGTTATCAATAGCAAGCGTAAAGTTGTGATAAAGAAAGGTGTAAAATTTGATAAACGTTTTACAAATGGATTAATAGAGCACGAAATTGGTGTACACATGGTAACAACAATGAATGCTTTGGATCAACCATTAAAAATATTTAGTGTTGGATTACCTGTTAATACCCTAACACAAGAAGGTTTAGCTATTTTGAGCGAGTATTACACTGATTCTATTAATCATAGTCGATTACGCGAGCTTGGGTTGCGTGTAATGGCGGTACATATGTTAACTAATGGAAAGTCCTTTAATGAAACTTTTATGGTTTTGATGGAGGAATATAAAATGACGCCAGAAGATGCATTTTATCTAACAACACGTGTTTATCGTGGAGGAGGATTTACAAAAGATGCATTATATTTAAAAGGTTTAAAAACTATTTTAAATTATGTAGATGAAGGTCGTTCATTGGACAATTTATTGATAGGAAAAACATCTGTGGAATACATTGATACTATTGATGAATTGGTTGAAAGAAAAATGATTAACAAACCGAAATACTACACAAAAGTTTTCAAGAAGCATCTTGAAAATCCAGAAATAAATCCTATTCTACAATATATTTTTAACGGAATAAAAGATTAATAAATAAAAAACGCAACTTATGAAAGTTGCGTTTTTTGTTGTTATATATTTTAGTTCTTCAGAAGATCTTTTTTCTTGATATAATAAATACCAAGAACTGTAGCGACTGCAATAAGTGGTAATATATAATCATTGATTGGTGATGCAGGATCAGGATCATCTACAACTCCAATATCACTATTGTTTGCTGTAGAAGATGATGAACTAAAAAAATCGGTGTTTTCTACATCATCATTTGCAAAAGCAAATGATGATAGAATAAGCGTAAAAGCTACTATTAATTTTTTCATTTAGTATAAGATTTTAGTGTTGTTAATTTTGTTGTCTGCTGTTGTAACTTTAATTACTAAGACTTGATTTGTACTTCTCAATCCAGTTAAAACAACTTCTTTTCCTGTAATAGATTTAGTGTAAATTTTTCTTCCTGAAATATCATAAACTTCAATGTTTTTGATTTCTTTTGGTGATTTTACAACTAATTGTCCATTTTGTTTGTAAACACTAATTTCCTGAACTTTAAGATCATCAGTTCCTAAAGTTTTATTTGTATAAACAAGTTCAAAACGATCATTGTAAATTCCTATTTCTGAATGAAATGAATAATCTGTTTTACTTAAATCTACAATTTGATTATCCGCTTTATCTTTTAAGAAAACTGTAGTTTCCTTGTCTAAATTTTCTACATTATTCAATTTTATTGTATAAGTCGCTTTCTCTTTCGCCTCAAATCCTACTTTCACAACATCGTCTTGATTAAATGGTAATGAACGTCCTTGAATTACAAAGTGATCAGTCAAATTATCAATTAATGAATAAAGTGTAGAACCTGTGTACAATTTGTTTACAGTAGCATCCATTTGGTTATCAAAGCTATTTGTAGCATTTTCGATGTATCCAATTAAAATTTGATTTTTTGGTGTTGTTCCTTCAAATAAATCAATCCAAATTCTTTTTTCATCTGATTCGGAAGTTTTATAAAATGATCCTGTTAAAGATCCTGTTCTTAATGAATTATCAAATGTTAAAGATCCAGATGCTGTTGTTTCTACAATAAATCCTTGTCCTGGATTTATAATATTATTTGGTATAAGACCTCCTGCAGCAGCTTGTGTACCACCAGTTAAATTATAAGAAGCATAATTGTTACTTGCATAACCTGTTGATGTTAATGGCGTTTCGTGCGTCCAGAAATGTAACGCTTGAATTGACGAATTTGCTTGTATTAATTTTTTCGCATCTATTGCTGATGGATAAGGATTTCCTAATAAATTGTAACCTGAACCATTTTTTGTAATTGGTTGAGTAATTAATCCATTATTTAATTTCCCTATAAATTTCCCTGCATAAGCCAAACCTGGTTCTGTCTGTGTTTGATTATTTGATACTCTAATGTGATAACCTAAACCAGCTACAAAATTGTACGTATTTGGATTTTGTAAGCTACTATTTGGGTACAACGGATCATTTACAAATAAACTTGCAAACTTATTTGTTCCTTCATTATAGATATAAAAACGCTTGTCTAGTGTTGCTGGTGAAAAACTACGAACATTTTGTCCATCTACTGGAGAAGACCACAATGTAGCATCGTTGAAAACCATAGGTGTACTATTTTTAAGAACAGTTACATTTCCTACATTGGCTGTAGCATTAGTTTGTAATACACTTGCACCATCTTCTACAATAAATTTATCTGCAGTTAAATTATTTACAATTTCATTTTCTACTGTTAATACACTTCCTTTTTTTACTATAACAGACCCAGATTCTACTGTTAGTTTTTTAGCAGAAACATTGGTTGTTAAAGATAAATTTCCGCGAACAATAGCTTCTTTTGCTGTTGTTGGTTCGCTACTCCAAGTTGTTCCATTCCAAATTACAGCAGCTGGAGCTGTAATTATAACAGTATAATCTTCAGCTTCGCCATAATATAAATTTCCACAAGCTGTTATACTATTTGCATAATCACCAACTACTCTCATTCTTAAAGGTATGTTTTGAACAGCAGTTGTAGGAATTGTAATTGCTGTTTTTAATAATCCATTAGTAGCTGTAGAAAAAGGAATAACAGTTTCATTACTTCCAAATATTCCGTCATTGTTATAATCAATAAACACACTAAAACTACCTTCAAAATCTACTCTTCCAGCAGTTAACTCTACATTTACTACAGAACCCTCTTCAACATTTGCCGTAAAAGCATTAGAAATACAACTTTTTGTAGTATTATCTGTATAAAACACAACCCCTGTTGTTCCCATTGGAGTTCCAGATGAAACATTTATAGTTCCAAATTTAACTTTTGTAATACCTATATTAAATAACTGACCATCTGCAGCTTTGTTTATTAAATTCTGAGGTCTACACTGACTTGGAATAGGACTAGAAGATGTCTCATTAGGGTTAATTGGAACTAATGCTTTACTTGTCTTAAAGCTTGGTCTCATTTGATTGATTACATCTACAGCATATTGTCCTTGACCTGGTGTAAAACGATCTAACCTTGATCCATAATTCATCATATTATATTGTACTCCATCAAATAAAGCGCCATTTGCACAATCATTAACTACCGTGTTATCTGGATATACTTTATATTGATTATATTGACCATTCTGATTAATTGATGCACCAAAAAATAATCCACTACGTGTAACCTGTGTGTCAGTAATATTATCATTTGCCAATGATCCACATGTTTTACCTTCTCCATCTCCTCCTTCAAATACATGTTTTACACCAAATGCATGCATCATTTCATGTGCTAATACTGTATCAGTTGATTTTATAACAACATGATATAACATTACAGATAAATCTACAGATTGACCGGGATATGTTGCAAAACCAGCCGTATATGAATTAATACCAGGAGTAGAAGGATTAACTCCGTTTATCTTATTTGTAATATAGATATTAAAATAAGAACTAGAATCCCAATTATAGGTTGAGTTAATTGTAGCATAAGGAATACCAGGATTTGACCCTCCATTTGCAACTCCACCATCTACATAAGTTTGATTTTGTGATAAATCATGTTTAACAATCCCTGTAGTTGCTTCACAACTCGGAGATCTTTTCGCTAACACCAAACGAACTGGTAAAGTAGTACCTCCAGCTCCTGGTCCTTTAATATCAGATGCGGATCCATCCCAAATTGCATTTGCTCTAGCAATCCAAGCATTTACCTGTGCATCGGTTGGTACGTATAAACCTTTTCCGTCATCTAGAATATGAACAACAATAGGAATTTCAATAATTTCTGTTTGTTTTTTAGAAAATTTACCTTGCTTTCTAGCTTCATTAAATTCTAATAATTTAGCATCATAAATTTCTTTAAATCCAGGATTTTTTTTAAAAAAATCAGCTTGTAGTTCTTCAGTTCCACAAACTTCAAGAGGCTTGTTTTGTGCAAAAGAAGCGTTGCTTAATAGAAAAGACAAAACTACACATTTAAATAGAAGTAAATTTTTAATCATAATTTTTATGTTAATTATTTCATAAAAATAACATAAAAAAACATGATTAAACGTTTTTAAGTACTTAATTATTACTAAAATAAGACATTAACTAAATCTAGATTCTATTAAAATTACTTACTAATCCTCTTATCAAAATAGAAAATGATTAATCCTAGAAAAATAATACCTAAACCAATCAAACTTTCTTTGGGTTTTTGCGTCAAAACAAAGTAGCAGATATATAAACTAAAAGCTAAAAATATTGTTGGAAGTAAATAGAAAAATCTACTTTTAATAATTGTTAATTCATCACGTTTTATAAAAAAAGCGGTACAAATTGCCAACGTTGCCAATACTTGTAATACGAAAGAAGTATAAGTAAAAATGACCTCAAAATCACCTGAAAAAATTAAGAGAATACTAATTGTTGTATGCACCCAAATAGCACGAACTGGAATTCTATTTTTATTTTCTTTCGCCATGAAACTCCACAACTTATTTTCTCTTGCTGTAGCCTGTGTTAAACGCGAACCAATCCATAAATAACCACTAATAGTTGCTATTAACTGTAAAGCGATAAAACAACTTACCCATTTTACATTAGATCCTAACAGATTTCGAAACGAAATATTAGCAACATCTTCTTTTCCTACCAACGAAACTGCTGAGGCATGTTTTAGAAAAACATAATTTAGAAAAACATATGCTATTGTCACAAAAATAACTCCAATAAAAAGTGCTTTGGGTAAATTTTTCTTTGGCTGATCAATTTCTTCAATAATATATGAGGCAGAATTCCAGCCTGTATATGCAAAAGTTACATAAACCAAAGAAGTTGCAAAAGCAGGTAGTAGCAATTCTTGTTTCCATGTATTATCTACTACAATTGCATTAGGCTCTATTGTTGGAACAAAATAAAGACCAATACCAATTAAAGTTAATATAAAAACAACTTTTAGAACTGTAAATACATTCTGAAATTTACTACTCAAATTCAAGCTAAACGATTGAAAAACGGCAACAATTAAAATCATTGCAATTGCAAACTCTTTTCCGAAATTAAATCCAAGAATATTCAAATACTTACTCATTGCCAAAGCTGCCAAAGAAATTGGCGCTGAGAAACCTACAAATAAAGAAATCCAACTTGATAAATAACCAAAAACAGGATGAAATGTTCGTGACAAATAAATATAGTCGCCTCCAGATTGTTTAAATTTTGATGCCAATTCCGAATAAATAAACGCACCTATCAACGCTAAAAAACCTCCAATTATCCATAATAAGAGAATAGAATACGTGTTTTTTAGATCATAAATCTGATAACCTAAACTTGTAAAAACACCAGTTCCGATCATATTCGAAATAACTAATGCTGCTGCGGTTTTCCAACCAATTTTCAAACTTGCCATACACAAAAAAGTGTCAATTTTAGATGTTCAAAATACATCAAAATTGACACTATATTTTATTTATTTTTAATTAGAATTTAAAACTTGCTCTTGCAAAATAATAAGCTCCCGTCATTCCCATTTGTACTGGTGCATTTGGAAAAACACCATAATACGAATTTTCATACGCTTGTTTATCAGGAAAAACATCAAACAAATTATTTGCGCCAATTGTTATATTAAAATTCTTTGTAATATCATATCCAATCGAAGCATCTGTTACAACTTTACCCGAGTTTTCTTGGACAACTCCCCATGGATAACCATCTTTGGTTACTTTTCCGAAATAAGTATTTCTTACCATAAAATTAAAGCCAGAAATGGCATAATTCAATCCCAAAGTTGCTTTCGTTTTCGGGCTTAAAGATTCGATAATATTGACTTGATCTGGTCCAAAAAATTCTTTTTGAGCAATTGTTAAAGCAGAAGGAAAGTGATAATCAACAATTTTTGTTTCGTTGATATTTCCAGATAAATTAACATTCAATTTTCCTCGTCCCAAACGTGTATCATACGAAACAACCAAATCAATTCCACGTGTTTCGGTATCTATTGCATTGGTAAAAATACGTGCCGTTGCAACATTATATTTTTCTAAAGCAGGATCTGTAATATCAGATGTCAACACAATTCTGTCGTCTACACGAATAAAATAACCATCTAAAGTGATGAATAACTTTGACGTCGGACGAAATGTAAGACCTAAACTCCCATTGATTGATTTTTCCTCTTTCAATTTATCTAAACCTATTTCTCTTGATAATTCTGACTCATTTCGAATAACTCCTTTTGTAACCAAAACCTGATCGCCATTATCGTTTAAAAATAAATCGGTGTACGAATTACTGAAATATTTTTGCTGTAAAGATGGCGCTCTAAATCCTGTAGAAATTGCTCCACGAACCGAAAAACCTTTTGCATATTCGTAACGCATTGCTAATTTTCCGTTGATTGTACTTCCGAAATCTGAATAGTTCTCGAAACGACCAGCTGCATTCGCTGTAAAATCACCAAATTTTAATTCTCCATCTACATAAACTGCAACAGAATTACGGTCTCCTTTTACAGCATTCAAAGGTGAGAAACCAACAAAAGATTCGGATCCAGAACCTATGTAAGATGACTCATCACCAGCTTCTATTTGATATTTTTCGTAACGATATTCTCCACCAAAAGCTAAACTAAAGTTTTGATTGATACGTTTCGAAAAATCTAAATTTACTGTATTTTGTAAAAACGAATGTTTTCCTGCATAAAAATTTGTTGGCGAATCTATACCTAACGAATAGTTGATTGAATTATCAACATTATATTTGAATGAGTTAAAACCAAATGTATTGCTCAAATCTATCTTCCAACCATCATACGAATATCGTAATCCTGTTGAATTAGAATAATCATTGATATTTGATTTTAAAGTTGCCTGAAAACCATTTGGATAAATCGTTAATGCTTCCGTAGGTAATTCGCTCGGTAAACGTCGGAATCCAAAACCTTCTCCTTGACGTAAACTTACTCCTCCAAACGAATAAAAATCTAATCGATCTGTTAAAGCTGTTTCTGCATTTATGAAAAACTGTTGATTTTTAATCGCTGCATCACCTACTTGAAATCTAAAATCTTTTCGTGTTAATCCTAAAGCAGCCAATTTCGCGTCATCTGCGGCACGTGCAGCAGCAGGATCATCTGCGAAATCATAGGCGAAATTATCTCCAAAAATATCTAAATTATTATCTTTAGAACGGTTTGTTTTTTTACGATCAGTAATTACTGCAGAAAAAACAAGAGATCCTGTTTTACCTAACTTTGTACCGAAACTTCCATTAAAATTATATGTTTCACCATCGTTACGAGAAGTTTGTCCATAAGTTAAAGATGCGTCACCTCCTGGTTTAGATTTTAAGACAATATTTACAACACCTGCAATGGCATCAGAACCATATTGCGCAGCAGCACCATCGCGTAAAACCTCAACTTTATCTATTGCAGAAATAGGAATTGCCCCCAAATCTGTACCAACAGAACCATTACCTACCGTATTTTGATAATTTACTAAAGACGTTGTATGACGACGTTTTCCATTAATCAAAACTAAAACTTGATCTGGCCCCATTCCTCGTAAAGTAACAGGATCGATATGTTCTGTTCCATCTGATGATGATTGACGAACGGAATTGAACGAAGGAATTACGTAATTTAAAATATCATTTACAGATAATTGAGGTGAAGATTTTTTGAATTGTTCAATATCAATAATATCAACAGGAACGGAAGAATTTACAACTGTTCTTTCTGATGTACGACCACCAATTAAAATAACTTCGTTAAGATTTGTTTGTTCCTCTTCTTTTTCTACTTCTTGAGCAAAAAGTAATGAAGATCCGAAAATTGCGAATGATGCAAGTAAAAATTTGTTTCTTTTCATGTTATTTAATCAAAAAACTCGCAAGAAACCAACATGTAAAAGCAGGATAAAAGTCAAAAACTTTTACTCATCTTTACCTTTTATTAGGTTGGATTTAGCACCTTGATTATTAAGTCATCTGGTTGCTAAGGTTTCACAGGGCCATTCCCTCCGCCTTTCTTGATAAGTTATGCAAATATAATGCTAAATGGACTAAAAAACAAATAAAACTCTATAATTTTAATAGAGTTTTAAAATAATTCTAAAATGCTAACTCCTTGACTTTCTTCTAAATTCATCATAGCATTGATTCTTTTAAATGATTGAAAGTTCGCTAAATCGGAAACTTTAATATTTTTTTCTTTAATTTTTTCTTCATTCAAAAGTGACTCTCTCATTGTTCCTTTCAGTAAGACAGCGCGTGGCGTAAACCAATTTTCGCCATCAAAAAAAACAATATTAGAGTAAGTACAATCTGTAATATAATTGGATTTTACCAAGACCAAATCATCGGTTTGAGCTTCTTTGATATATTCCTCAAAAAACCAACGGTCAACATATTTGTACGTATAATTTATCTTTGGGTCAATCTCAAAAAGTTTGATTGAATTGATTGGTTTGATTTGATAAGGTTGAAATTCGATACGTTGAATTTCGCGATCATATACAATTCTAACTTTATATTTTTCGTCTGATAAATCTGTAGGAAATTGAATAATTTCTTTTAATAAAATTGGTTGAATATCATTAAAATTATCACTTCGCGTACGATCAAATCTGGCTTGATGATAGTCTAAATTTCTAAGTTCTTTGTTAACACAACAAATCGATTCAATAAATTGGAACATATACTTTTTGTATTAATTCTTCATATTCTGCTTTCGCATTACTTTTCGCTGTAATTCCTCCTCCACTCTTGAAAAATAATTCATTTTTATCATTTTCTATAAAACGAATCATCACCGCACTATCTAAATTTTCGCCATCAAAAACACCAAAAACACCCGTATAAAATTTTCTATCGTAGTCTTCAGCTTCCAAAATAATATCAATAGTTTTCTTTTTGGGCGCACCACAAATGGAACCAGCTGGTAAAAGTTTATCAAAAATAGTTCCGATATTTTCATGAAAATCCACTTTCAAATCTCCTCTAATTTCTGAACTAACCTGTAATAAAGTCTTATCATTTGTTTTCAACTCATCGATATAACGGTATTTTATAACCTCAACATTATCGGCAACTAAACTAAGATCATTGCGGATTAAATCGACAATTGTTGCATGTTCTGCTGCTTCTTTTTCGTCATCTAAAATGATTTGTTTGGCATTTGGAATTGACGCATCAATTGTGCCTTTCATCGGGTTAGAAAAAATGTGATGATTTTCTATTTTCACAAAGCGTTCGGGTGAAAAACAGACAAAATTTTCTTTATATTTCAACTTATATTTTGCTTCGGAGAAATGATAAATCTCGTCTAAACTAAGATTTGTATTGATTTTTGTTGGATAAGTTAAATTAGTCAAATATGAATTTCCGAACAATAAATTATCGTGTACTAGTTTAAATTTTGATTGATAATCTGAAAAATCGATTGGAAATTTATCAAACAGAAAGCTACGATTGATTGAATAATTTTGAATAGAATTTAGTTCAAATTTTATCTCATCTGAAATTTCATTTAACGGAATAATTTCTCCATTTTCTTTGAGAAAATCAATCATAAAAAAAAAGGGAACTTTTGCAGCTCCCAATTCATTCATTTTATTAAAAATAGAATGCTTTGCTAACATTCGCTAAAATTAAGCTTATTCTTGGTTTGTACCAAGCAGATCTATTTCGGTTTTTGCATCGTCCGATAATAACATATCTTTTATCAATAAATATCCCATAATATAACCAAAAGGAATAGTTGCTAACAGACCAATATAACATGCAAAAGCGCCTAATTGTGATATGACACTTTGTAACAAAACAAATAACAATAAATACCAAAAATTCTTTTTCGCAATTTGAATGGATTGTTTAATGCTTTCTATTGCACCCATATTTCCGTAATAAATGAGGTAAGGTGGTAGAAAAATTAGAACACTAAATACAATACCGATTAACATAAAAAAGGGAAATATAAATACAATTGATAGTCCGACAAATGGAGATATTTCTTCAGGATTATCAGAAAATAAACCTATTCCGAATAAAAAGAAAAAATAAGGAATAATAAATAACAAACTAAATGCGAAAATGATAAGTATTAAAACTAAAAAATCTTGCCATTTATCAAATCCTTTAAAAAAATCCTTAAAAACAAAATTTTCTCCTTTTTCTATTTTTTCTGTCACAATTCCATAACCGATCATTAGTGGAAACATAATAAAATATGGACCAATAATTGTAAAAATAGAAAGCAAATATATACCTGCTGATGCTAATGCAAACAAAGTAAAATCTTGCCAATTATTAGAAAATATTGTAATAGCTTGATTAAAGTAATCTCCTATTTTGAAGTTAAATTTTTGTGTTTTAGCGTGATTTAATTTCGACTCATCTAATGTTTTCATCTTAATGTTAGTTTAATTGAATTTAATGTAAATTTGTCTTATCAGTAGAATTAAATTGTAAAAAGTTACAAGATGAATGCAAACGATTTATTATCAATTATAAAAGCAAGACGCTCTGTCTTTCCACCACAGTATAATACAGAAGAAATAACACGCGAGGAATTAGCTCAAATTTTTGAAGCTGCAAATTGGGCACCTTCTCATAAAAAAACAGAACCTTGGCGTTTTATCGTTTTGGAAGGTCCAGCAAAAGATCGTTTCAGAGAATATGTAAAACGAATTTATGTACAAGGAACTCCACCAGAACAATTGAGTGATAGAAAAATTAATTCTATGATTGAGAAATGCGATAAGTCGAACAAAATTGTATTAATCAATTTTTTCAATGCAGAAAAAAATCCTGAATGGGAAGAATTGGCTGCTGTATCTATGGCTGTTCAAAATATGTGGTTGATGGCTTCTACACTAAAAATTGGTGCATATTGGTCTTCTCCTCTTAATATTATTGCAAATGTTGACGAATTTACAACTATGCAAGAAAATGAAAAATGTGTTGGTATTTTTTATATGGGAAAATATGATGGAGAAAATCCTACGGCAGTTCGCCAACCAATAGAAGATAAAGTAAAGTTTTTGGATTATTAAAAACTTGTTCAGATAAAGAATTAAAAGATCGCAATCGCGATCTTTTTTTATTAATAATTATCATTTTTTCTAAAAATTGTATATTTGATTAACATGAAAAAATCTTATGAAATCAATTTATAAATTACTTTTACTTTTTGGATTATTTACTTGTATAATAAGTTGTAAAAACAATCTCCCAGAATACAATGATCCTATTCCGAAACACGATACTTTCACCGTAGATTCTAAACAATTAAATGAAAAACGTGTCATCAACGTTTGGGTTCCCGAAGGATATTCTACATCAAAAGATTCTCTTACTGTTCTCTACATGCCAGATGGTGGAACAAAAGAAGATTTTCCACATATTGCCAATACACTTGCCGAATTGATTAAAGCAAATAAAATAAAACCAGTTATTTTAGTAGGTATAGAAAATATACAACGTAGAAAAGATTTAACTCCTAAAACTGAAATTGAAGAAGATAAAAAAATAGCTTCTATTGTTGGCGAATCTAAAGAATTTAGAACTTTTATTCAAGACGAATTATTTCCAGAAATAGAAAAACGCTACCGTACAAAAGCAGAAAAAGGAATTATTGGCGAATCATTAGCTGGATTATTTATCATGGAAACTTTTATGGAGCAACCTAATCTTTTTAATTTCTATATCGCAATAGATCCTTCTCTTTGGTGGAACGATCATTATTTAGTGAAAAATGCGAAGCAAGATTTGAAAAATTTCCCTAAAACGACTAAAAAATTATGGTTTGCAGGTTCTGGCGCTACTGATATATTACAATATACTGAGGAATTAAAAAATATATTAACTCAAGAAAACATTCCTAATCTAAAATGGAATTATTCTCCCGAACCAAAAGAAGAACATTCTACAATTTATCGTGCTACAAAAGAAAAAGCATTGATATGGTCTATAGGAAAATAAATACAAAAGTCTCACTTTATGAAGTGAGACTTTTTTCATCCTACACGTTTACCCAAAATGGTTAAACTTCTTTCTATATCATCTAAAGTTGCGATATTCGGGAAATTTGCCCATTCCTCGAAACCAAAATGTTTGAATAATCTTATACTTGGTTCATTGTGCGAAAATACAAATCCTAAAATAGTTTTTATTCCAAATTCTGGAGCTTTATCAATACAATATCCCAAAACT
Source organism: Algoriella sp. (assembly GCF_036647415.1). NCBI lineage: Bacteria > Pseudomonadati > Bacteroidota > Flavobacteriia > Flavobacteriales > Weeksellaceae > Algoriella > Algoriella sp. The sequence goes on along the minus strand of NZ_JAVXKG010000006.1, from coordinate 10,810 downwards.
TGTTTTCCCAAACCCTTTCCTCGTTGATTTGAATCTAAATAAATACTGATTTCTACTGTTGCATCATAAGCAGGTCGTCCATAAAAGGATTGAAAACTTACCCAACCTACAATTTCATTCAGTTCATCTTCAATTACCCAAAGTGGTCGTTTTTCGGGCGAATGTTCTTCAAACCATTTTATTTTACTTTCTACCGAAACTGGCTCTGTATCTGCGGTAACTAATCGAGAAGCGATGGTAGAATTATAAATTTCTGTTATTTTTTCTAAATCACTTCTTTTTGCATCTCTGTATATCAACATGTTTTATTATTCACAATTTTAGTTTAAAAAGGAATATTTTTCTTCATTGACAACATATAACCCAAATGCATTGCTTCGTGTATATTATTGAACAAAATAGCATCTTCGATAGACTCCAACGTCATTCCGAAACTTGTTTTATAGGATTTATAGTACGATAATTTCTCTGATCTATAATCTTTGAACATTTGCATTGGTGTGTTTTCTAACATTTCTTTCAACTCTTTTACGTCAGCTTCTGTGGCATCAGTATTTCCAAGTGTTCCTTTTTTATATTTTTGGATAAAATCAATATCTACCAACATTCGGGTATCTGTCAAATAATAATGAATTAATTGTTGCGTTGCCAATACGTGCGCAGCATTCCAAAACAAATTATTTTTATATCCCATCGGAATGTAAAGTAATTGTTTTAAAGAATGTTGTTCAAGCTCATCAATAACCTGTTTTCTAATATTTGTTAGATAAATAATATGCTCTTCCATAGTTAGATTTAAAGTTTAAATATACATTAAATTACATCTGTTTATCAAATTATAAAGCAAAACAATTAAAATCACGTTTTTAGATTATCTAAAGTCTTTGATTCTTTGTAATTTTGCCTAAATAAAATTATAAGATGGCTTATACAAGAGATCAAATATATCAAGTATTAGAAGAATTAGGTATTCGTAACTGGATGCGTAATGCTCAAGTGGTGGGAAATGATATTATTTTAGACATTGTTTCTCCTTCTCCAGCAATGCACGAACGTAAAAGGTTAGAAATTGCCTTGAAGAATGCATTCAAAGAAAATTTACCTGAAGCAAATTTAAAATTAAATATATCTGTTGAAGTAGAGGAAAAAAATCCAAACGAAATCAAAGGTTCTGAATTACCAGGTGTAAAAAACATCATCGCGGTAGCTTCAGGAAAAGGTGGAGTTGGTAAATCTACTGTTTCGGCTAACTTAGCAATAAGTTTGGCTAATATGGGATTTAAAGTTGGTGTATTAGATGCTGATATTTATGGACCATCTATGCCAATTATGTTCGACGTTCAAGATGCTCGCCCATATTCTGTAGAAGTTAATGGGAAAACAAAAATAAAACCAGTAGAAGCATACGGAATTAAGATTTTATCGATCGGATTTTTCGCAGATACAGATCAAGCAATTGTTTGGAGAGGACCAATGGCTGCAAAAGCATTGAACCAAATGATTCGTGATGCACATTGGGGAGATTTAGATTTCTTATTAATCGATTTACCTCCAGGTACAGGTGATATTCATTTATCTATCGTACAACAAGTGCCAATTACTGGTGCAGTTGTGGTTTCTACACCTCAAACTATTGCTTTAGCAGATGCAAGAAAAGGAGTTGGTATGTTCCAAATGGAAGCAATTAACGTCCCAGTTTTAGGAATTGTAGAAAATATGGCGTATTTTACACCTGAAGAATTACCAAACAATAAATATTATATCTTTGGACAAAACGGTGCAAAACATTTAGCAGAACAAATTGGTGTTCCTTTCTTAGGTGAAATTCCGATTGTACAATCAATCCGCGAAGCAGCCGATGTAGGACGTCCTGCGGCATTACAAGAAGATACAATTGTTGCCGAAGTTTATAAAAATATTGCACGTAATACTGTACAAAGTTTAGTAGAACGTAACACAACATTACCTCCAACAGAGGCTGTTCGTATTACAACGATGGCTGGTTGTTCAGCAAAAAATTAAAAAAAGAAAAAGATCATGACTCCAGAAGAAAAATATTCAGAAGTTGAAAAGGCTTTAGCTGAAATTAGACCATTCTTAAATTCAGATGGAGGCGATATCGAATTAGTATCTATAGAAGATAATATCGTAAAAGTTCGCCTTACAGGTGCTTGCATTGCTTGTTCTGTCAATCAAATGACTTTAAAGTCAGGTGTTGAAATGACTATCAAAAAATATGTGCCAGAAATCATTTCAGTAATCAATGTTTCCGACCTTGAAACTTCTACTGAAGCTGATCTCATCTCTTCGATTACGAAAGAAGAACATTAAATTAGTTAAAATAACATATTATTTAAAACGTCTTTATATCAATTTATAAAGACGTTTTGTTATTTTTGGCAAACAATTTGAATCTTAACCAATCAAACAAAAAAATTATAATGAGAAAATACATTTTATTCTTCACATTACTACTATTTACATTTTCTACTAAGATAAACGCTCAGGCAAATTACAAATCTGGAGAATTTCTAAAATTCAGAATACACTATTCAGGACTTAATGCAGGTTTTGCGACAATAGAGGTAAAAGATGTTACATTGAATGGAAAAAGTCATTTTCATATTATAGGGAAAGGGAGCTCTAGCGGAGCAGTACGTGCGTTTTTTAAGGTTGAAGATTTGTATGAATCTTATATTGACAAATCTGATTTTAAGCCAACAAAATTTGTTCGTAACGTTGTAGAAGGAAGTTACAAACGTCATCAAATTTATTATTTTGATCATGCTAATAAGAAAGCAAAAGTAGAAAATAAACGAGATGGAACAACAAAAACAGAAACAATACCGTCTGATGCACAAGATTTACTTTCGGCATTTTATAGCCTTAGAAATGCAGATCATTCTAAATTAAAAACAGGAGATTTTTTGAATGAAAATATTTTTTTGGGTGATGAAACACTAAAATTTAAATTAAAAATTCTTGGTCGAGAAGTATTAAAAACAAAGTTCGGTAAAATAAATGCAATCAAAATTCGTCCGTATGTACAATCTGGTCGTATTTTCGAAGAGTCAGAATCTGTAACAATGTGGGTTTCTGACGATGATAATTTAATGCCTCTTAAAATTAAAGCAGGATTATTAGTCGGCTCATTAAATGCTGATTTGTACGAGTATAAAAATTTGAAAGCAACAAGTAAGTTTACAAAATAACTTCTTTTCATATATAATAAAATCCCACATTACTGTGGGATTTTTTCTTCTAATATTTCTTTTTCGTCTTTATCAAAATACGTACACGTCATCTTTTCTAAGGAAACTATCCATTTTACAATACCTGTTTCGGCACAATGTCTACAAAATGTAAAGTAATCTGTTTCGCCTTGTTGATGAATTTTAAGATAAGCTGCAAATTTTTCTTTGTCAACATGATCTACAATTACCAAATCAGCATATTTAGGAAGAGAGGAAGTTTTAAAATCATCAGCTCCAAAATAATTGGTACTGCTATCTTTTACCCAAGTTTCGAAAGAAATAACGCCTAATTGTTTAATTTCTTTAATATAACTTGGGAAGCCAGCTCCAGATTTTATTTTATCATGTGCCGACTCTATTTGTGCTATTGTAAACATAGTTTTTTATTCTTAAGGTTGATTATTATCTTCAAGATAGTCTAAAAATATATCAGATGGAATTTCTACAGCACCCAAACTTGCCAAATGCTCGGTATAAACCTGACAATCTATCAATTCGTATTTCTTATGATATTTTGCAACAAATTGTATAAATCCTGCTTTGGAAGCATTACTCACTTTTGCAAACATACTTTCTCCACAAAAAATATTTCCCATTTCTATACCATAAAATCCTCCAACTAATTCGTTATTTTGCCAAACCTCAATGCTTTTAGCAACGCCTAACTCATTCAATTTACAATAAGCCTCTATCATATCATTTGTAATCCAAGTACCGTCCTGTCCCTTTCTATTAGCTTGAGAACAGTTGATAATAACTTCTCGAAATGCTTTATTCTCTGTAAATGTGAAAGTTTTATCTTTAAAAACTTTTTTCATCGATTTAGAAACATGTAAATCTTCTGGAAATAAAACAAAACGATCGTGCGGAAACCACCAAATAATTGGCTCATCTTCGTTAAACCAAGGAAAAATTCCTTTTTGATAAGCTAATTTTAAGCGTTCTACAGAAAGATCTCCACCAATTGCTATAATTCCTTCGTCATTTACTTCCGAGTGATCTGGAAATACCAAATCTTGTCCTAACCAATACATATCTTCTGGTACATTAAAATTTTATACAAAATAAAAAAACGTGTCCAATTTTTTGAACACGTTTATATGATACATTTTATTGTCTACAAATTAAAATGGTAAATCATCATCATCTCCATTAGAAAAAGTATCTACTGGAGGTGCTGGTGCAAAATTATCATATCCTTGTGGAGCTTGAGCAGCAGCATTTGCCATATTCTCTATTCTCCAAGCCTGAATTGTATTGAAATATCTTGCTACACCTTCTGGATTAATCCATTCGCGTCCACGAATATTGATAGAAACTTTCACTTCATCACCAGGATTGTAAGCATTCAATACATCTGTTTTATCTTGTGTAAGCTCAATTAAAATATCTTGTGGATATTGTTCTTGCGTTGTCACAACGAATTCTCTCTTCTTGAAACTTGCAGTAATATTTTGAGTTTCAAACACTTTTTTTAGTTTTCCTGTAATTTCCATTTTTGTAAAAGCTTTGTGCAAATTTAAAGTGTAAAAAAAGATAAAAAAAATTTTTGTTGGAAATTTTGTTCAAAGAAAAATAAATGTATATTTGCAATCCAATTCGGTGAGAATTTAAGCGGGCGTGGTGGAATTGGTAGACACGCTAGACTTAGGATCTAGTGCCGCAAGGTGTGGGAGTTCGAGTCTCCCCGCCCGTACTCAAAAGGACTTAAACAAAATTGTTTAAGTCCTTTTTTTATGGTTTATTGTTAGTATAATAATTCCAGCTAAATTTCTTAAATTTAGACCTTTATTTGGTTATAATTGGTTTGGTATGTATTCTAAAAGAAAAAGAAATTTAAAATCTGGGGGGAGAACTATCCCTATTTTTGAATTTATAGTGGTAGTCATCATCATTATTGTATTGATTTACTTCGCCGTTTTTTAAATGATAAAGCACTCATTTTCAATTTAACAATTATTTATAACTTATTCTTTTCTAAGTCGTAATGTTTTATCTAAATTTAGGTAAACAATCTTTTAACTAAAAAATAGAATTATGAATAAATTAGAATTAGAAGGAAAATGGAATCAAATTAAAGGATCTGTAAAACAAAAATTTGGAGATTGGTTTGATAATGATGACACAAGTTTAGAAGGAAAATTTGAAGAAATTGTAGGAAAAATTCAAGAAAAAACAGGAAAAACTGTTGATGAAATTGAAGACACAATTAGAAACTGGGTTGACAATGATGACGAAAATCAAGATAAAAAAGACCAACCACAATCTTAATTAAAATTTATAGTAGAAATATAAAAGGTTAGAATTTACATTCTAACCTTTATTTTTAATTTAATTTTTTACTAAATGTTTTTCTACGTTTATGAATTATTGGATCAAAATTTTTCCACAATTGCTGTACTTTCAAGTTTTCTTCTAAAAGTGGATTTGTTTCCAATGTTTTTATTCCTCTCGCTGTAAATCGATCATATAATTCTTTAAAAATAAGTGCATTTACACCTTTACTTTGATAATGCGGATCAATACCTATTAAATAAAATTCGACATGATTGTTTTGTTTTTGAGCTTTCATCAAATGCCACCAACCAAAAGGAAAAATACTTCCTTTCGCTTTCTGAAAAGCTTTAGAAAATGAAGGCATTGTTATAGCAAATGCAATCATTTTTCCATCTTTATCTTTCACACAGGAAATAAAATCAGGATGCAAAAATTTTAAATATTTTTTTTTGTAATGTTCTACTTGAAATTTTTCTATCGGAACAAAACTTTGTAGTTCAGCATAAGTTACATTCAACAAATCAAACATCTCGTCAACATAAGGCAATAAATCTTCAATTGTTTTGAATTGATAAGTTTCTATTTGATATCTTTTTTTTAGTAATTCACACAACTTATCCATTTCTTTTACACTTCCTAAGTTATCAATATCAATCAAATATTCTAACCATTCAGCTTCTGGTTGATAACCCAATTTTTGTATATATTTTGGATAATATTGATAATTATAGAGACCTATTAACGTTGCTATTTTTTCAAATCCTTCTGTTAACATTCCTGCTTTATCCATATTAGAAAATCCCATAGGACCTTCTATAAAAGCCAAATCATTCTGCTTCCCAATGTTTTCAACAGTTGTTAATAACGCGTTAAGAACATCTATATCATCTTTGAAAACTAACCAACCGAAACGTATTTTTGGTTTATTAAGTTCTTTTACCTCTTTCCAATTTATAATGGAAACAATACGCCCAACTAATTGGTTATTTTTATATGCAAGAAAAAATTTTGCATCTACTGTTTTAAAAATATCATTTTTAGAATCGAAACTCGCCAAATCATCTTTCTTAATTGGCGGAACCCAATAGGGATTATTTTTATAAACTTCGAAAGGCAAATCAACAAATTGCTTCATTTCTTTAGCCGATTTCGCCTCTTTTACTTCAATCATATCGTATCAGATTGTACTTCAAAATTCTAATTTAGGAAGATTTTTTTAGAGTACAACTTTCTCAAGTACAGATTTTCCGTGTTTATCTTTTCCATAAAACAACATATAATCTAGTTTTACAGATATTCCTGACGTTCCCTTTTTCTGTTTCAGAAACACACGATTTAGGGTTATCAATTTGTTATTCAATGTAGTTTGAACGATTGGTTTCTTGTTTTCATCTAACTTTAAAGTCAATTTTTGACTGGGATAGGAAACCAATGTTAATTGATAAACATTTTTCTCAATTTTTTTAATATCTAAACCGTAGGCTAATTTTTTTTGAAGTGGATTAAGCGGTTTTTTCTGTCCATCTTCGTCATACAAAATTCTATAAATATCAACAGGATTATCATCATCTAATACTCCTTTAGCAGCGAAAATAGCGTCATAAACAAAGGTGTTTTTGTTTTCGTTGTGCTGAATGTAAAATAATCTATTTTCTGACTTTGGTGGAGTTGGATAACCTTCTTGCGCTTTTGCAATAAAAGAAAAAAGGAATAAATAGATGAATAAAAAATAGTTCATAGTTTAGAATTTATATTTCTAAAAGTTATGAAATATTTTAAGAATAGATCGAATTATTTCTTCGATTTAGACTTTATAAATTCGATAACAATTGGAACAAGCGAAAAAGCGATGATTAACATTACTACAATTTCAAAATTATTTTTGATGATTGGAATTGTTCCTAAAAAATATCCTGCGAGCGTTATTCCAATTACCCAAATTGTGCCACCAATCAAATTATATTTGATAAAAGTCCCATAATGCATTTTAGAAACTCCAGCCACAAAAGGTGCTAATGTCCTAACAATTGGAACAAAACGTGCAATAACGATTGTTTTTGAACCATATTTCTGAAAAAAACTTTCTGTTTTCTGTATTGCCGAATCTTGTATAATTCGTTTTCCGAAAATTTTGGCTGTTACCAATTTTGTTCCGAGTGTCTTCCCGATTGTATAGTTTACCGTATCGCCCAAAATTGCAGCAATCCATAATAATCCTAAAATTATGTAAATATTTAGCTGATCTGGAAACGCCGCAGCTAACATACCCGAAGCAAATAGAAGCGAATCGCCAGGTAAAAATGGCATGACGACTAATCCTGTTTCGATAAAAATTAAAAGAAATAAAATGATATAAAACCAATTTTGATATTGATTAAGTAGCGTTTCTAAATATTTATCGATATGTAGTAAATAATCTAAAATTTCCATAAATAAAGGTATAAAAAAACTCGACCGAAGTCGAGTTAAATTTTGTTATTATTTTTTATTCTATGGGTTGTTTTTTACCAAATTTTTCTTTGACAACTTCTATAAGAATAGGAAGAACAGAAACAATTGTAATTCCTAAAATTACTTTAGAGAAATTATTTTTCACCCATTCTATATTTCCTAATAAATATCCTGCTAAACAAATACCGACAACCCATAAAAATGCACCAACAACATTGTATGTAAGGAATGTTTTGTATGACATACTTCCAATTCCTGCAACAAAAGGCGCTAAAGTTCTTACGATAGGTACAAAACGTGCAATAACGATAGTTTTTGAACCATATTTTTCGTAAAATTCGTGTGTCTTATTTAGATGTTCTTCTTTCACAAAGTTTTTTCCGAAGATTTTTATTTTAGTTGCTTTATATCCAACTTTTTTACCAATTTGGTAATTTAATGTATCACCCAATATGGCGGCAACGAGTAAAATACCCATCATAACCCATACATTAAGCTCATTTGTTTCTTGTGCAGCTAACATACCTGCAGCAAATAAAAGCGAATCACCAGGTAAAAATGGCATTACAACAACACCTGTCTCTACAAAAATGATTAAAAATAAAATACCATAAATCCACAATCCATATTCATTTGCAAATTCTGACAAATGTTGATCAATATGCATGATAAAGTCAAAAAGACCCATTACTACTTCCATAAAGTTTGATTAAATTTCTGAAGCATCAAACGCATTTTCGATGTGGTTAACGCTCCAAGATTGTTGTATTTTTAAAAGTGCTAAAATATCAAATCTTACTTCATAAATAAAATTATTTTTCTGAATAAAATCATCTGCAGCAAGAATTAACAATTTCTTTTTCTTTGCATTAACAGCTGTCTCTGGTTCAGAAACATGATTTGTTGTTCGACTTTTTACTTCAACAATAATTATTTCAGTTTCAAACTGAGCAATAATATCAATTTCAGCTTTTCGAAAAAAGTAATTTCGAGCCAATATTTTATATCCTTTCTGTATAAGATAATTTGCTGCAAAATCTTCTGCTTCTCGACCAAAATCGTAACTAATACTCAATTTTAAGTTTTATTTTGTTCCGTACAAACGATCACCTGCATCACCTAAACCTGGCACAATGTAACCGTCTTCATTCAATTTCTCATCTAAAGCCGCTAAGAAAATTTGAACTTCTGGATAGACATTTTGCACAGCAGTTACTCCTTCTGGACACCCTACTAAACAAGCTAAACGAACAGATTTCGCTCCTTTTTCTTTCAGAATTTCGATTGCTTTTACAGCAGAACCTCCTGTCGCTAACATTGGATCAACCAAAATAACATCACGCGACTCTAAATCTGTAGGCAATTTACATAAATATTCTACCGGTTGTAATGTTTCGTGATCACGATAAAGACCGATATGACCAACTTTTGCAGTTGGTATTAATTGATGAATTCCTTTTACCATTCCCAATCCTGCACGTAAAATAGGAACAATAGCTATATCGCTTCCTTTTATTTTATAACCGATTGTTTTGGTAATTGGCGTTTCAACTTCAATCTCATCTAATTCAAGATCGCGTGTAATTTCGTAACACATTAATCCTGAAATTTCGTCAACTAATTCTCCAAATTCTTTTGTAGTTGTAGTTTTATCACGCATTTGCGTAATTTTTGCTTTAACTAATGGATGATTAATTACGGTTAAATTATCTTGTTTCATATTTTTAATCTATAAAGTACAAATTTACATTATTTGAAGTAACATTTAGATTTACTTTTGCACCCATTTTTAATGCAAAATTATGTCCTGTATGTCCCGCAGGAAAACCAAAAACAACAGGAATATCTAATTTTTCTGTATAACTATGAATGACTTCGTAGGTTTTGGGATCGTAAGAATTGTTATAATGTTCTGCATTTTCTTCTTCGGTATCCATGTGCGTGAAATTTCCAAGAATAATTGCTTTCACTTGAGTTAAAATTCCGTTTCGTTTAAGATTCATCAACATTCTATCGACTGCATACCAATTCTCGAACCAATCTTCCAAAAATAAAATTTTATCCGAAGGATTATTGATCGCCGATATACTTCCCAAAAGGGAATAAACGATAGATAAATTTCCACCGATTAATTCTCCTTCTGTTTCGCCTAAATTATTGTAAAAATGAGGTACTATTTTATACTCAATTTTTTTTCCGAAAAGCGTATCATAAATACTTTGATATGATGTTGGATGATAATCTGTATTGGCTAATTTCTTAGCTGTAACTCCGTGTATTGTTTGAAATCCTAATCGATTAAAATGGTTATGAAAAACGGTGATATCCGAATACCCAATAACCCATTTTGGTAATTTTTTAAATTTTGTTAAATCTAATTCATCAATAATTTTAACCGAACCATAACCACCACGCGCACACCAAATTGCTTTAATTTCAGCATCGTCTAAAGCCCACTGAAAATCTTCGGTTCTTAATTCGTCTATTCCTGCATATTTATAACCAAAATCGTATTCTGCATAAATATTTTTTCCTAAAACAGGAATTAATTTCCATGATTTTATTAATTCTATTGCTTCGTCCAACTCACCTTGCAACATACGTTTTGCAGGCGCAACAATGGCTATTTTATCACCTTCTTTCAGAAAATCGGGTTGAATCATTTTAATTAAAATTTTGTCAAAGGTAAAAACAAAAAAAAGACGAACTACATGAGTTCGTCTTTTTATATAATTAAGATGTCTCGTCCTGAAATAATGATACAGAAAAAAGCATCATTATGAAAGAAGAGAGAGTTTATGTAAAGCGTACTCAACGGGATTACACTT
>NZ_JAVXKG010000005.1:0-137325 GCF_036647415.1 Algoriella sp. | reverse complement strand
CATGGCTCAACACCCGCAACACCAGAACTTACAATACGCGCCATTGGCGTTAAACCAAAATCTTTAATCGCTTGTTCTGAAGCTAAAATATTAGCTGCTGCACCGTCATTCAAACCAGAAGCATTACCAGCAGTTACTGTTCCATCGGCTTTGAAAGCTGGACGTAACTTCGATAAAATTTCCATTGTTGTGTTATTTTTTGGGAATTCATCTGTATCAAAAATGATTGATTCACCTTTGCGTTGTGGAATAATAACAGGAACAATTTCTTTCGCTAAACGACCATTTGCTTGTGCAACAGCCGTTTTTTGTTGCGACCATACAGAAAATTTATCTTGATCTTCTCGCGAAATATTATCACGTTCTGCCAAGTTTTCTGCTGTATTTCCCATTCCATCAACTCCCCACATTTCTTTCATTTTTGGGTTGATAAAACGCCATCCGAATGTAGAATCATAAATTTGAGCATCACCACCAAATGGAGAAGCTGATTTAGAAACTACTAAAGGCGCACGCGTCATCGACTCAACTCCTCCAGAAATCATTAATTGTGCATCACCAACTTGAATGGCTCTTGATGCAGAAATTGCCGCAGATAATCCCGATGCGCATAATCTATTTACTGTTTCTCCCGGAACTGTATAAGGTAAACCTGATAATAAGGCTGACATGCGCGCAATATTACGGTTATCCTCTCCTGCTTGATTTGCATTTCCGAAAATTACATCGTAAAAAACAGCAGGATCAATTGATGGATTTCTTTTTAATAATTCGGCAATTACCATTGCGCCCATATCGTCTGGACGAACAGCTGATAATCCACCTTTTAATTTACCAATTGGAGTTCTAACTCCATCTATAATATATGTTTGGTTCATTGTTTTAAAGCTTAGTGCTTAAAGCTTTATGCCTTAAGCAATTTATAAATTACTCTTCAATCAAAGGTTTACCTGTTCTGAAACAAGTTCCTTTAAATAAAGCAATTAACTCATTATTTTGATTCGTAACTTTGATGTCGTAAATACCCGTTCTTTTTGTCGAAGAAACTTCTTGCGATTCTATTGTAAATACATCTCCTTCGCGTCCAGCTTTCGTAAATGAAATATGAACATCTAATGCAACTGAGATATTATTGTACATATTGCATGAAAATGCAAACGCAGAATCTGCCATAGAAAATGTAACTCCTCCGTGAACAGAACCAACTCCATTCATCATTTCTGGACGAATTTTAGCTTGTAATTTTGCGTAACCTTCTCTTACTTCTATCACTTCTAAACCTAACCATTCACTAAATTTATCGTGGTCAAGCATTCTGTTTAATAACTTTTGTGTTTCCATTTTATTTGATAAATATTAGTGAAATGATTTATTTTCTTTGACAAGATTTCTAATAATTGGACTCAAACGGTAACGGTCTTCGTGGTAATAATTGTACAATTCATCTAAATCATTTTGTACATTTTCTAATCCATATTCGTCCGCCCATTTCAATAATCCTTTTGGATAATTTACACCTTTTGTCATCGCTGTATCTAAATCTTCTTTGTTTGCAATATTCAAGAATAATGCATCAGAGGCTTCATTAATCAACATAACTAAAACACGTTTATAGATTTTTTCTAATAATGTTTGATCTTTTGACGGTGCTTTCTTTTCGACTCCTTCTGCGTAATTGTAAAAACCACGTCCAGATTTTCGTCCATAAAAACCAGCTTCGAATAATCGTTTTTGAGAAAAAGATGGCTTGAAACGAGGATCATAGAAAAATGCTTCGAAAACAGATTCTGTCACACGATAATTAACATCATGTCCGATAAAATCCATCAATTCGAAAGGTCCCATACGAAAACCTCCCAACGAAGTCATTGCAAAATCTATCGTTTCTGCATCTGCAACTCCTTCCTCTAACAAACGAATAGATTCGCTGTAAAATGGACGAGCAACACGATTTACAATAAACCCTGGTGTATCTTTTGTGATAACTGGTAATTTACCAACAGATTGTATTAATTCTTTTATATCTTCTGCTAAACCTTCGTGTGTTTGTACGGCTGGAATAATTTCTACCAAAGCCATTAATGGTGCAGGATTGAAGAAATGAATTCCAATCACACGTTCTGGTTTTTCGCAAGCCGATGCGATTGATGCGATTGATAATGAAGATGTATTAGACGCTAAAATACAAGTTTCTGAAACGATAGCTTCTACTTGTTTAAAAACGGTTTGTTTAACTTCTAAATTCTCAACAATTGCTTCAATCATCAAATCGATTTCTGCAAAAGCATCTAAATTATCGTTATATGAGATTGCTCCTTGTATTTGAGCAGATTGTTCTTCTGTATATTTTTCTTTTGCAACTAATTTTTCAAACGTCTTTGCTAAATTTGCCTTCGAACGTTCTAAAGCTACATGGTTTGTGTCATATAAAACAACCGAATGACCAGCTTGTGCAAAAACTTGCGCAATACCAGATCCCATTGCTCCACTCCCAATAATTCCTACTTTTTTCATTTTTTACTCGCCTTTAAAAACTGGATTTCTTTTTTCTAAAAATGCGTCAACACCCTCTTGATAATCGCTCGTGTTTCCAGATTTAGCTTGATATAATCCTTCTTGAATTAATTGTTCTTCCATCGAATTATTAAATGTTTGATTCAATAATTTTTTGGTATAAGCCAAACCTTTTGTTGGTAAATTTGCTAATTTATCAGCCAATTTCGCAACTTCAGCATCAAATGTATCATCTGAAAAATAATCGTAAATCATTCCAATTTCTTTTGCTTGTTCAGCAGAAACTTTATCCGCAAGCATCATTAAAGCTGTCGCTTTTTGAAGTCCAATTAAACGAGGTAAAAAATAAGTTCCTCCACAATCTGGAATTAAACCAATTTTTGAAAAAGCTTGAATAAAATTCGCTGATTCTTTTGCTACAACAATATCACAAGCCAACGCTAAATTAGCACCAGCACCAGCAGCAACACCATTTACGGCAGCGATAACTGGTTTCTCCATATTTCTAATTTTAAGAACTAATGGATTGTAATTTTCGGTTACAATTTTGTTGAAATCAATTTCTTTTTCTTCTAAAACTTCACCCAAATCTTGACCAGCACAAAATGCTTTTCCCGTTGCCGTAAGTACAATTGCACGAACAGAAGAATCTTGTGCTACAACATCTAAATAATGTTGTAAAGTTTGAATCATTTCTTGATTAAAACTATTGAAAACCGAAGGACGATTTAACGTTATTGTCGCAATTCCGTCTTGTTGTGTGTATATAATTGTTGTAGAATTTTCCATAATTTTTTAGTGATGACATTTGAAATAATCAAACGGTTCGTGACAATCGTTACATTGATACATTGCTTTGCAGGCAGTAGAACCGAATTGACTGATAAGACGAGTATTGTGAGAGCCACATTGTGGACATTCTATATTTTGCTCATCCGAAAAGAGCTCATCGCTCATAGGATTTTTGACTGGCGGCGCAATTCCGTACGCTTTCATTTTTTGTTTTCCTTCTTCTGTCATCCAATCAGTTGTCCAAGTTGGCGTTAACTGATTGATGACATTGATATTTTTAAATCCTTTTTCGATTAATTTTAAACGTATAGAAATAGAAAAGGCAGTAACTGCAGGACATCCCGAATATGTTGGCGTTATTGTAATGTTGACACTTTCTTGGTCAAGCAAATCAATTTTACGCACAACACCAAGATCGATGACGCTAATCACAGGAATTTCTGGATCTGCGACTTCCTCCATATATTGCCAAATGTCTTTTTCTGTTACCATTGCGAATTTGGATATGTTCTTTGTAGATATTGTAAATCTGTTAAAATAAAACCTAAATGCTCTGTATGAATTCCATCTTTTCCTCCTTTTTGAGCAAATGCATTTTCTACATCTGCAACAATTGTTGCTTCAGTTAAAATTTCGTTCACTTTTGTTAACCAAGCTGCTTTAAAATCTTCTGGATTAGAAATTAATCCTTCTTCAATCAATACTTTTTGATAATCTGATAAGATAAAAGCCTCTTTTACATAAGGTAAAATTGAATTAACCGCTTCTTGAATTTTATCGTGAGATTCTTGTGTTCCATCGCCCAAACGAATCATCCATTCTGATGACCATTTTAAGTGATATTTTACTTCTTTCAATGATTTTTCTGCAATTGCTTGTAATTTAAGATCTTTCACTTTTAGGAATTGTTCTAACAAGAAATAATGGTAAGAATCATAAAAGAATTGACGCGCAACTGTATCTCCGAAATGTCCATTTGGTAATTCGACTAACAAAAGATTTTTGTATTCGCGCTCTTCACGCAACATTGACAACGTATCTTCCGTAGCTCCATTCCCAATCATTTCCGCAGCATAATTGTAATAATTGGTTGTTTGTCCCAATAAATCTAACGCCATATTAGACATTGCGATATCTTGTTCTAAAATTGGTCCATGACCACACCATTCACATAAACGTTGTGCCAGAATAAGATTTGTATCTGCTAAATGCAAGATATAATCGATGTAATTTTGATTGTTTTGATAAACTGTAGTTGTCATAAATTACATGTTTTTAATTTCTTCTGGAACATCATAAAAAGTTGGATGACGGTAAACTTTGTCTTCCGATGGATCAAAAAATAGTTCCGCTTCGTCTGGATTAGAAGCATGAATATTAGCTGATTCTACCACCCAAATACTTACCCCCTCTAAACGACGCGTATAAACATCGCGTGCATTTTCTAAAGCCATCATAGAGTCTGCAGCGTGTAAGCTACCAACATGTTTGTGGTCTAACCCTTGTTTACTTCTGATAAATACTTCCCATAAAGGCCAATCTCTATTTTCCATCTTTTTATGCGTTTTTGCGTTGTTCTTTTTCTAATTCTCTTTGTTTTCTTTTTTCGTGGTAAGCTGTTGCAGCGTCACGAACCCAAGCTCCGTTTTCGTGTGCAGAACGGCGTGCATCTACACGTGCTTTGTTGCATTTTCCGTTTCCTTTCACAACATTCCAAAACTCTTCCCAATCAATTTCTCCGAATTCGTAATGACCAGTTTCTTCATTAAATTTAAGATCTGGATCTGGAATAGTTAATCCTAAATATTCGGCTTGTGGGATTGAAATATCTACGAAACGTTGACGTAATTCATCATTAGAAAAACGTTTAATTCTCCATTTCATTGATAATTCTGAGTTAGAAGAAGCATCATCTCCAGGTCCAAACATCATTAATGTTGGCCACCACCAACGATTCATTGCATCTTGCAACATCGCTTTTTGTTCTGGTGTTCCTTTTGATAAAACTACTAATGATTCGTAACCTTGTCTTTGGTGGAAAGATTCTTCTTTACAAACACGTACCATTGCGCGAGCGTATGGTCCGTAAGAAGCACGACATAATGGAACTTGATTAAGAATCGCGGCTCCATCTACCAACCAACCAATCATTCCGATATCTGCCCAAGTAAGGGTTGGATAATTGAAGATTGATGAGTATTTTGCTTTCCCTGAATGTAAATCATTTAAAGTCTGAATACGAGTTGTACCCAAAGTTTCTGCGGCACAGTATAAATATAATCCGTGACCAGCTTCGTCTTGAACTTTCGCTAATAAAATTTTCTTTCTATTTAACGAAGGCGCTCTTGTAATCCAATTTGCTTCTGGTAACATACCAACAATTTCTGAATGAGCATGTTGAGATATTTGTCTGATTAATGTTTTGCGGTATGCTTCTGGCATCCAATCTTTTGGTTCGATACGAACTTCATTTTCAATCTTTTGATCAAAAATTTCTTGAAAATCGATTTCTTTTGCACTCATTTTTATCCTTTTTTAAGAGTTAATTATTTGGCATCAAAATCTACGACTACGTTAGCAGAACGAGGATGCGCTTGACATGATAAAACAAATCCTGCTGCAATTTCGTCTGGCTCTAACGAATAGTTGATGTCCATTTCCACTTCACCTTCTAACACTTTACACTTACAAGTAGCGCAAACGCCGCCTTTGCATGCATAAGGTAAATCAGCTCCGTTTTGTAAAGCCGCATCTAAGATTGTGTCGCCGTGATATCCTAAATCAATTTGTAAAGAAGTTGCGTCTAATTTCACGGTAACTTTACTCATTGTATCATCAGATTCTTTTACTGCATTCTGACGTTCAGCTTTTTTTGCTTCTGCTGATGCGCTGAAAAATAATTCGAAATGTACATTTTGAATTTCTAAACCAGCTTCTACAAAAGCATCTCGTCCACCCAAAATCATATCTTCGGGTCCGCATAAAAATACTTCTCCTACTTGTTTTGGATCAATTATATTTTGAATAAAATATTCTATTTTTTCTTTTGTAATTCTTCCACTTAAAATTTCTGCATCAGCCGTTTCTCTACTTAAAATATTATAGACACTAAAGCGTTGCATGTATTTATTTTTCAAGGCTTCTATTTCTTCTTTAAAGATGATAGAACCTTTGTTTTTGTTTCCATAAATCAATACAAATTGACTCTCTGGTTCTTGTGTAAGAACTGTTTTTATGATAGATAATATTGGCGTAATTCCCGAACCAGCCGCAATACCTACATACGTTTTTTTGTTGTCGACATGTACTTCTGTGTAGAAATTTCCTTGCGGAGTCATTACATCTAATACATCACCAACTTTTAGTTCGTCGTTTATATAAGAAGAAAAATATCCGTCTGTAATTTTCTTTACGGCAACTCTCAATTCTCCGTCTGTAGGACAAGAGCAAATAGAGTAAGAACGTCTAATTTCTTCGTTATCTTTTATATCTTTAAACGTTAGGTGTTGACCATGTTTAAATTTAAATTCTGATTCTAATTCAGCAGGCACATCTAATACGACAGATACACAATCTGCTGTTTCACGCTTTATTTGTTTAACTGCTAATTTATGAAAATTGATTGCCATAGCTTATTTTTGAAATCCGTTTATTAAAAGTGTCATTAAGTCATTTTCTAATTGTTCTGGCGTAATATCTCGTCCAGGTTTGTACCATAATTCTATCCATCTTAGCGATGATAACAATGTAAATAAAGCGACCGAAACATTAAGTTCTTTAAACTCGCCTGCTGTAATTCCTGCTTTTATAAGATTTGCAATTCTTTTCTCATATCCTTTTCGGATTGTTTTGTACAATTCTTTCTTGGTATCTGATAAATTTTTCCAATCATTATTTGCTACAGAAACTTCATTTGGTTCGTCAATAATCATTCTGACATGTAATTGAATCAAATCTCTAAGTTTCTGAACATTAGATTCTTTCGTATCTTCAATTGAACTAATATGTGAAACATATTGATTGGCAACTTTGAAACAAATTTCTTCTAAAATTTCGTCCTTCGATCGAATATGATTGTATAAACTCGCCGCTTCCATTCCAACTTTTTCGGCTAATTCTCGCATTGATGTTGCAGAATATCCTTTTTGTTTGAAAATTAAAGCTGCTTCTTGAATGATCAATTCTCTTTTACTTTGTTTAGGCATATGGTTTTATAACTCTCTATTGTCGATAATTCGGTTTAATTTACCTCCTTCACTCTTCGGAAGTTGGTCTGTTTGATATAACTTAACATTCATTCCTAAACCGATATTATCTCTTATTTTTTTATGAATATTCGAAATAATTCGTTGTGCTTCTGTATTCGTTTCTTCGTTTAAATTATCAGAATCAAATCCTTTTTCTTGGAAATAATCAGCATTAATTTCGAAACCAACTTCTACAACATCCATATTTTTCGGTTTTGTCAAAACTACTTGATAATTTGGAGATAATTGCGGAAATTCTGGAATAAAATCTGCGATTTGAGTATGAAAAAAGTTGACTCCTCTAATAATCATCATATCATCTGCACGTCCAATAATTGGTCCCATTTTGATATGCGTTCTTTTCTTAGAATGTTCATATGTTAGGGTCGTAATATCTCCTGTCCAATAACGTACCAAAGGTAAAGCTTCTTTTGTTAAAGTTGTAATAACTAAAACGCCTGGCTGTCCGTAAGGAACTGGCTCACCTGTTTTTTCGTCTACAATTTCTGGAAAAAAATGATCTTCCCAAATATAAGAACCTGTACCTTGCTCCTCATAATCTTCGCTAGAAACTCCTGGACCAATAATCTCGCTTAATCCATAAATATTAGAAGCTTTGATATTCAAACTTCCTTCTACTTCTTGACGTAAAGCTTCTGACCAAGGTTCTGAACCTAAGATTGCAAATTTTAGATTAAAATTATCTAAGGTTTCTCCTCTTTTCTTTATTTCTTCAGCTACTGTTAACGCATAAGAAGGTGTTGCACAAATTGCATCAGCCTGAAAATCTTTCAGTAACATAATTTGTTTATCTGTATTACCTCCAGAAATTGGAACAACTGTCATTCCTAATTTTTCTGCGCCATAATGCAAACCTAATCCACCTGTAAACAATCCGTAACCGTACGCATTTTGCAATGTCATTCCTGGTTCGCAACCTGATGCTGCTAAAGAACGAGCAACAACTTCAGAAAATAATTCTATATCGTTTTTTGTATATCCAACAACAGTTGGTTTTCCCGTTGTTCCGCTAGAACAATGCAAACGAATTACATTGCTTTTTGGTTCTGCAAATAAACCAAAAGGATAATTATCCCTTAAATGATTTTTCTTTGTAAAAGGTAATTTGTGTAAATCTTCAACACCATTAATTTCTTCTAGTTTTACACCAGCTTCATCAAAAGCGTTTTTGTAAAAAGGTACATTTTTGTACACTTTTTGTAACATATTTTGAAGTCTTTCGTTCTGAATAATGCGTAATTTTTCAATTGGCATTTGTTCGATCTCAGGATTAAATATCATAATTTTTTGCAGATTTTGATTTTTGATAATAACAAATTTAAACAAAAAAATAATAAAAACTAACAAACGTTAGTTTTTATTGGTGTAAAAAATACAATTATTATTAAATTAAGACTTTTTAATAACTTAAAATAGTATTAATCAATACCTTTAACTTATCTGCATTGGGCAACATTTCTTTCTCTAAAGTAGAATTTAATGGAATTGCAGGTAAATCTTGCGCACCTAAAACACGAACGGGAGCATCTAAATACTCAAAACATTCTTCGCTAATCAATCCTGCAACACTCTGTGCAAAAGAGTTTTGTTTTGGTTCTTCTGTCAAAACAATACATCTATTGTGTTTTTTTACACTATTAATAATTGTTTCTTCATCTAAAGGAACTAAAGTTCGTAAATCTATAATTTCTACTTGATTTGGAAAATCTTTCGCTGCTTGTTTTGCCCAATAAACTCCCATTCCGTAGGTAATTATTGTAACAGAATTATGATTTTGAGAAGATTCTGCCGTCAAAACTTCACGAGCTTTACCAAAAGGCAACACATAATCTTCGTCTGGCTCTACAGTTGCAGCGTCTTCTGTTCCTTTTATTTTACTCCAATACAATCCTTTATGCTCCAACATTACAACTGGATTTGGATCATAATAAGCAGCTTTCATCAATCCTTTCAAATCTGCTCCTGTAGATGGATAAGCAATTTTGATTCCTTTGATATTCGTCAAAACACTTTCTACTGAACTCGAATGATATGGTCCACCACTTCCGTACGCACCAATTGGCACACGTAAAATCATTGAAACTGGCCATTTACCATTTGATAAATAATTAGAACGCGCAACTTCTGTAAACAACTGATTAAGACCTGGCCAAATATAATCTGCAAACTGAACTTCTACAATTGGTTTTAATCCAACAGCAGACATTCCGACCGTAGAACCGACAATAAATGCTTCTTGAATTGGTGTATTAAATACACGATTTTTACCATATTGTTTTGCTAAAGTTGCCGCTTCACGGAAAACTCCACCCAAGCGCAAACCTACATCTTGTCCATATAATAAAGCTTCTGGATGTTTCGCCATCATTTCGCGAATCGCAAAAAGTGCAGAATCTACCATCACCGTTTTATCTTTACCTTCTGGCGAACGAATTCCTTTTTCTTCTGTAATTGGCGTTGGTGCAAAAACATGTGTATATAAATCTTCGGGACGAGGATCTTCAGCTTTTAAAGCTTCTTGATATTGCGCCTCAACTTGATTTTTAATTTTATTTTCGATTTCGATTAAATCATTTAATTCGAAACCATCATCTAATAAATTCTTTTTTAATTTATCATACGGATCACGCAATTGTGCTTCTTCCAAATCATCTCTGTACCATTCTTTACGAACACCTGAAGTGTGATGATTAAGTAACGGAACTTTTGCATGAACCAAAATTGGACGACGCTCTGTACGGATAATTTCTATTGCTTTCTGAATCGTTTCATAAGATGCTAAAAAATCTGTTCCATCTACTTGAAAAACTTCTAAACCTTTAAAACCTTTTGCATAATGCGCAATGTCTTGGGCACGAATTTCGTCGGCAGAAGCTGAAATATCCCATTCATTATCTTGAACCAAATATAAAATTGGCAATTGTTTTAGAGCCGCCATCTGAAAAGCTTCTGCAACTTCTCCTTCTGTACAAGAAGCATCACCCAAAGAACAAACCGAAATTGGTTTGATTTCTTCTTCGCATAAACCTTCCAATTCTTTGTATTGCATACCCATCGCAATTCCAGTTGTTGGAATCGCTTGCATACCTGTCGCACTACTCTGATGTGGAATTTTTGGCATATCATCTCTTCGCAAACTTGGATGAGAATAATATGTTCTTCCTCCAGAAAAAACATCGTCACGTTTTGCTAATAATTGCAACATCAATTCGTAAGGTGTAATTCCTATTGCTAACAACATTGCGTCATCGCGGTAATATGCGCTCAAATAATCTTGAGGTAATAATTGTAAACCCGTTGCAATTTGAATTGCTTCGTGTCCACGTGAAGTTGCGTGTACATATTTGCTTGTTACAGCTTTATTTTCTTCGTATAAATCGGTCAAAGTCTTTGCTGTAAACAATAATTCGTATGCTGTTTGTATTAATTTTGTTGTGGTTGTTGTAGATTCCATTGCTGTTAGATTTGTGTATTAATGTCCCAATTCTCGATATAATCTGAAATTCGTTTTAAGAAAACTCCTCCCAAAGAACCGTCAACAACACGATGGTCAAAAGAAAGTGATAAATACATAAATTGTCTCGCGACAATAATATCTCCAAATTCTGTTTCTAAAACTGCTGGTTTCTTCTTAATAACACCAGTTGCTAAAATTGCCACTTCGGGTTGATTGATAATTGGTGTTCCCATCAAATTTCCAAACGTACCAACATTACTAATCGTAAATGTCCCACCACGAACATCATCTGGCGAAAGTTTATTATTTCTCGCTTTATCTACAATTGTATTTACATTTTTTGCTAAACCCTCTAAGTTCAATTCTCCAGCTTGTTTTATAACAGGAACAATCAAATTATTATTAGGTAATGCAGTTGCAATTCCGATATTTATCTCATTGTGTTTGATTATTTTAGTTTCAGTTTCATCAACTGATACATTAATCATCGGAAAATCTTTAATTGCACGAACTACACAATCCACAATCATTGGTGTGTACGTTAATTTCTGTTTGTATTTCGTTTCAAATTTGGCTTTATTTTCTTCACGCCATTTTACAAAATTCGTCACATCTGGTTCTACATAAGCTGTAACATGAGGAGAAGTTTGTTTACTTTTCTTCATGTGTTTAGAAATCAATTGACGCATTTTATCCATCTCTATAATTTCAGATTTTGCACCGAAAGAAGAAGATGAAACAACTGTATTTTCAATTAAAGTATTACTTGAGTCAAAATCTGTAACTGATTTATTTTGAATATAATTTAAAACATCATTTTTAGAAATTCTTCCTTCACGACCAGAACCTTTTATTTGCGAAATATCTTCGGATTGTAAGTTTTCTTTTTGAATAATATTTTTTACCAAAGGTGATAAAAATTGATCTGAAATAGATGAAATTTCATTCAACTCTGTAGTAGAAATTGTTTGTACAACCTCAACTTTATCTGTAGAATTTTCTGAAGAAGAATCACTTTCAGTTTGTTCTATTGTTGCAAAAATTTCTCCTATTTTTATTTCATCTCCTTCATTAAATCTAAACTCGATAATTTTTCCAGAAATTGCAGAAGGTATATCAGAGTCTACTTTGTCCGTCGAAACCTCAGCGATAACTTCATCTTCTTTGATGAAATCGCCAATATTTTTTGTAAAACGAACAAGTTGTACAGACTCTACACTTTCTCCCAACTTTGGAATCGTTAGTTCTATTTTCTTCATTTTCTTTGTTTGCTGTTTTGTGCGTTGAAGATAATGATTTTTTATAAAAACTAATGAATGTTAGTTAAAATATTTCTTTCTATTAAAAAATCAGAATCTCATCACCAAACCAATTCCCGCCTGTTTTTCTTGAAATATAGGAAAAACCATTGTAGCGACTTTAGATTCTTTACTTTTTGGAGAAAACCATTTGTTAATCGTTGGGAAAAGCCAATATGCAGCTTCTGTGGAAAGAATTCCAATTCCTGCTCCCGCAACCACATCACCTACCCAATGTTTGTTATTAATAACACGATAAACGCCCGTAAAAGCGGCTAATGGATAACCCGCCAAACTTAACCAAAAATTAGAATCTTGGTACTCTCTAAACATAAATTGAGCAGTAGAAAATGCGTTTGCTGTATGCCCAGATGGAAAAGAAAGATGATTAGATTCGTCTGGACGTTCTTCGTTTACAGTATGTTTCAATCCCATAACCAAACTTGTATTAATAATTTGCGAAGTTGCAAAAATAATTGTTCTATCTCTCAGATTATGTTTTCCTTTTACACCTGCCAAGTTTAGTCCATAAACCGCAGCAGCAGGTAAATATTGTGTATAATTATCAAATCGATTTCCTCTTGTTTTATCTTCTAAAATCTCATTCTGAGTGGATTTATTCAAGTTATCTAAAGCAGGAATTGCTAAACTTAAACCACCATACGTGATAAGAACAGCAGGAATAATCAGTTTTTTTGTTTTAAACTGATAAACTTTATCATTTGGATTAAATACTTGTTTAGAAAGTGAATCTGAAATAACAGAATCTTTTGCTATTTGTGAGTTTTGAATTGTGTCTTGTGCTTTGATTATTGGAGAAACAATAAATAGTAGTAAGCACAAAGATTTAAAGGTATTAGAATAAGTTAACGTCATTTTTATATATTTCTATGAACAAATGTAGACGTAAACTTAATTTCTAAAACTTAAGATTTGATTAAGAAAAAAGCCACTCAAAAAAATGAATGGCTTGTTGTAAAATATGGAATAATTTATAAATTTCCTCTGCGATCTTGCTCTCTTTCTAACGCCTCAAATAAAGCTTTAAAATTTCCTGCACCAAATGATTGTGCGCCATGACGCTCAATTATTTCATAAAATAAAGTAGGACGATCTTCGACAGGTTTTGTGAAAATTTGTAATAAATATCCTTCTTCATCACAATCAACCAAAATTCCTAAATCTTGAAGTTTCTTAATATCTTCATCAATTTCTCCTACACGATCAGGAATCATTTCATAATATGCTTCTGGTGGAGCAGATAAAAACTCAACTCCGCGTGCTTTAAGCTCTGTTACAGTTTTCACAATATCCTTTGTTGCAACTGCTATATGCTGCACTCCTTCTCCTTCATAAAAATCTAAATATTCTTCAACTTGTGACTTTTTCTGACCTTCTGCTGGCTCGTTAATTGGAAATTTAGAAAAACCATTTCCGTTACTCATCACTTTAGACATTAATGCTGAATACTCTGTATTGATTTGTTTATCATCAAATGACAAAATATTTACAAATCCCATCACATCTTGGTACCATTGTACAGTATCATTCATACGATTCCAACCAACATTTCCTACACAATGATCTACATACAACAAACCACAATCGGTAGGTTGATATGCTGATTCTGATTTCACATAACCTGGCATAAATGGACCTTCATAGTTTTTACGCTCGATAAACATGTGAATTGTTTCTCCGTACGTGTAAATTCCAGCCATTTTAACTTCACCAAACTCATCTGTAATTGTCGTTGGTTCCATGTAAACTTTTGCACCTCTTTTTGTCGTTTGCTCAAAAGCATCATACGCATCATCAACCCAAAGTGCTAAAATTTTCACTCCATCACCATGTTTCATTTGATGTTGACAAATTGGTGAATCCGATTTTAAACCAGAAGTTAAAACTAAACGAATCTTCCCTTGTTGTAAAACATAAGAAGCTCTATCTCTTACACCTGTTTCTGGTCCTGCATACGCAACTTCCTGGTAACCAAAAGCAGTTTTATAATAATGTGCGGCTTGCTTTGCATTACCAACATAAAATTCGATATAATCTGTTCCATTTATTGGTAAGAAATCTTGTGCTTGCGCTATTTTTTCAGCAAATGTTTGTGTACTCATTTTATTGTGTTTATTTTTTTATTGTATTTTATAAAAAGTAAAATGTATTAAATTTTACTGTATTTTTTTAGATTCTTCGACAGGCTCAGAATGACAATTATTCAAGCTTAATTTATTCAGCTTTTTATTTACTTAATTTATGTGATTCTGAAACGAGTTTAGAATGATAATTTTGTATTATAAATTTAGTTTTAAATTCTTCGACAAGCTCTGAATGACAATTACGCCAAACTTAATTTATTCAGCTTTTTTTATCTACTTAATTTATGCGATTCTGAAACGAATTCAGAATGACACTTTTGTATTATTAATTCAATGTTAGATTCTTCGACAAGCTCTGAATGACAATCATCCAATTTAGAACAAAATTAATAAAGCCAAGATTTGTAATAATCTGGATCTTCAATTTCTAAAGCTTGTTCTGTTAGCATCAATGGACGGAAAGGATCAATCATCACCGCTAATTCATGCGTTTCTTTTGCTCCAATCGATTTTTCTACCGTACCAGGATGTGGTCCGTGTGGAATTCCTGCTGGATGAAGCGTAATTTGTCCTTTCTCTACCGATTTTCTTGACATAAAATCTCCATCAACATAATATAAAATTTCATCAGAATCTACATTACTGTGATTATAAGGCGCTGGAATTGCATTTGGATGATAATCAAACAAGCGAGGAACGAAACTACAGATGACAAAACCTGCACCTTCAAAAGTTTGATGAACTGGTGGTGGTTGATGAATACGACCTGTGATTGGCTCGAAATCATGTATAGAAAAAGCCCAAGGATAATGATAACCGTCCCAACCAACAAAATCGAAAGGATGTGTACCATAAACATACGGATAAATCAATCCTTCTTTTTTTATCATAATCTTGAAATCTCCATGCTCATCAATTGTTTCAAGATTTTGTGGACGTCTTATATCACGTTCGCAAAATGGAGAATGCTCCATCAATTGTCCAAAATGATTACGGTAACGACGAGGCGTTTCTATTGGACTAAATGATTCGGTAATAAACAATCGATTATTCTCATCATTAAAATGAAATTGATAAATAATTCCTCGTGGAATAACTAAATAATCTCCATATCCAAACTCAATTTGTCCATAACCAGTTTTTAAAATTCCTGACCCTTCGTGAATAAAAATCACTTCATCTGCCATAGAATTTTTATAAAAATAATCGGTCATCGACTTTTGTGGAGCTGCCAAAGAGATGTGCAAATCATTGTTGACCAAAACTGGTACTCTCGATTCTATATAATCTTTTTTTGGTTGAACCTTGAAACCTTTCAGTGATGTATGTTTCAAATGTTTTGCACGTGCAATTTTTGGTTCTACCGAAAAAGGTTCGTTAATTTCTTTTACCAAAGTTGGCGGATAACAATGATAAACATTAGAATACGTACTCGAAAATCCATGTGTAGAAACTAATTCTTCGGCGTATAAATCACCGTTTGGTTTTCGGAATACGGTATGTCGCTTATGTGGGAAATTTCCCAAATGATGATAAAGTGGCATATTGTATTTTGTGTTAAATTTTGATGAAAAGGTATAGATGACGTAAGATTCGTCAACAAAAGTCTGCAATATCTTAGTGTGAATATTGAGCAAATACAATTTTGGAAAGTAAAGCAGAAGTTTGCTTCGACATTCCAACAAATAAAGGTTTTATGTTTGCTTTAATTGTTTGCATTTCTTTTCTGTATTAAGCCAAATATAGGAAGTTTTTTTTGATTGTACCAAATACACTATTCATTTTTGTTTAAGATTTTGATTTCTATAATTATTAATTAAATAATATTTAACCATTTCCTAAAACAAAAATCATTAGATAAAAAGAATAATAAAGTAGCCGTTAAGTACAATATCCTGTAAGAATGCAAATTGAATAAAAAACTTCAAATCCCACAAACTCCCTATTTTCAGTGATTGTATAACGTTATTTAGCAAACTAAATTTGTAAGTATAAGAACACAAACATTATGAAAAAGAATTTATTTGCAATTTTAGCAATCTCTGCCTTAGTTTTTACTTCTTGTAAAGATGACAAAAAAGCTTCTGAAACGAATACCGAAAATGTTGAAGCAAAAAGTGATAACGAAACGACAGAAAATGTTAACTCTGGAGAGGCTACAACAAGCGGAAATTTATTAAATGACGTTGCTTTATTAAACAAAGCAGAGAAAGAATTGAAAGAATTACCAAAATTCAAAGGAAAAGACATCAAAGTATTTCAACAAGTCTATTTTTATGGTGATGGAAGAATTAAATTAGCAATTCAAGATCCTGCAAAACCAGAAAACGTAGATGATTATTTGTTCCAAAACGGAAAATGGCAAGAGCCACAACCAGTTCAAATTTCTGGTGGAGGAAGTATGGATGACAATGTTTTCCCGCTAAAAGACATCAAATTTGAAACAGTTGCAAACATCAACAAACAAGTTGAAGCAAAATCAAAAGATATCGAAGGTGCACAACCTTTAGGAGCGCTTTATTACGCGATGAATCCTGCAACAGGAGAATTAAGATGGATGGCAAGCGTACAAGGAACAAGAGGAAATTACACAGGAATGTTTAATGCTGATGGTTCTTTAAAATCATTTGACAAAAACTAATCATAAAGGATTTTCAATTTGAATTAAAATTCGTCAGTTCGAGTGATTTTTAGAAATGAAATGAATAAAAATTATATCGAGAACTAAGATAAATTTTAACTTCGAAAACCTTATTCTCGATACGAAATTCTATAAGAATTTCACTCGAATTGACGGTTCTATTGATAAAAAACATAAAAAACCTTGAATTATCAAGGTTTTTATGTTTTATACGATTAACAACGCATTTTCTTTCAGTTTTTCTGCTTGTTTTGAATAAATAAAAAGTTCAAAATCTGTTTGCGTATATTCTTCGAAATTTGTTTTCATTTGTTGATACGAAATCGTTTTTGGACTTTCTTTTAGAAATTGTACAAATTCTACTAACCATTCGCCAATCTCTTTATCTACGATAATTTCAAGATAATCTTGTTTGGTATGAAATTGTAAAACAGCGTTTTCGAATGTTTTTCCTTTTTTCGTTTTCGTTACAATCTCTACTTGTGGCTTTCCTCCTAACCAAATCACTTTTTGTGTTGATTTATGCGTAGTAAAGGTTTCATTATTTAAAACCGATTCGATATGATTTGGTTTAATCGATGTTTTTGGAACTTTAAAATCAAACCATTCATTCAATGATAATTCAAAACCAACACCGTGCATATAATTAAACAAAGATTTTTTCAATCCAAAAGAAAATTGATCGTGAAGTAAACCTGATTTTTCTTCGTGAATCATATCATTATTCGCAAAAGTTCCTAATTCGGTACTGTGATTAATCACATCGTATTTTTCTGGATTAAGACCTACAGGACTATGAGCTGTCATTGCAAATTGATGCCAAAACCCGGATTGCAATATTCCTAATTCAAACATTTGGCGAACCATTTCCAAACTATCTATTGTTTCTTGTTTCGTCTGCGTCGGAAAACCATACATCAAATAGGCGTGCACCATAATTCCAGCTTCAGTAAAATTACGGTTGACAACTGCAACTTGTTCTACAGTTACACCTTTATCAATTAGTTTTAATAATCGGTCAGACGCAACTTCTAATCCACCCGAAACAGCGATACAACCAGAAGCTTTTAATAATCGACACAAATCAAGAGAAAAACTTTTCTCGAACCGAATATTTGTCCACCAAGTTACTGTTAATTTTCTTCGAATAATTTCTAATGCAACTTCTCGCATAAGTGCTGGTGGAGCTGCTTCATCTACAAAATGAAAACCTGTATTTTGAGTTGACTCTATCAACTCTTCCATTCTATCGACAATTTGTTTCGCCGCAATCGGTTCATAAATCTTGATATAATCTAATGAAATATCACAAAACGTACATTTTCCCCAATAGCAACCGTGCGCCATTGTCAACTTATTCCATCGTCCATCGCTCCACAAACGATGCATAGGATTGACAACTTCTATTACAGAAATATAATTATCGAGCTTAATATCTGTATAATCTGGCGTACCAACTTCGCTAAATTTATAATCTTTAATTAATGGATTATTGATATAAGAAACTTGATTATTAACTAATGTAAATGTTCTTTTTAGATCTGATATTTCAACTTCATTATTTATATATTTCAACAACTGTTCTGTTGGTGCTTCACCATCATCTAAGGTAATAAAATCGAAAAATTCGAATACACGAGTGTCACTAAGAGAACGTAATTCCGTATTTGGAAATCCACCTCCCATATCTACAACAATTTCGGGATAATTTGTTTTGATATATTGCGCACAGCGAAAAGCTGAATATAAATTTCCTGGAAATGGAACCGAAAAACCAATCATTTTTGGATTGGTTTGCTGAATTAACTTTTCTAATTCTATTAAAGTAATTCGATCTATATATGTTGGTTCTTTTTGAAGTTCTCCGTATAATTCATCAAAAGAATTTGCCGAACGACCTAAACGCTCTGCATATCGACTAAAACCAAAATTTTCGTCAACTGCTTCGATTATCAAATCTGATAAATCTTCTAAATAAAGTGTTGCCAAATGTTTGGCTTTATCTTGAAAAGACATCGCACCAAAAGCCCATTCCAAATCATCTAATTCTGCAAAACGAGAAGCTTCTGGTAAATATCCATCTTGAACAATAGAATCTGCTAAAGTTGAATTTTTTCCTTGTAAAAATCGAATAACAGGATTTATTGTCGCAATATAATCGTCTCTCAACATCAACATACGCTGACTATTTTCGCCTAATTGTATTTCTTGCTGAAGTATAAAATCAAATAAATTTGTAAGACCTTGCTTAGAAAACAATTGCAAAATCACATCTAAACCTAAATCTGCTTGAAAAGTAGAATATGAAAGAGTGTTAAGAAATCCTTTCAGATAGACTGTTCCAGGATAAGGTGTATTTAATTGCGTAAATGGTGGAGTGATTAATAATAGATCCGTATTCAATTGCTGATATTTGATGCAAAAATACGTAGAGTTGAGAAAAAATAAGTCGTAGAATTCATTTATTTCTACAAAAAAATAATTAAATAATAAATCGCGCTTATACTATAAATTGTTCTAAACGCGACTTAAAAGTATGATGATAGATTATTTAAACAACTCTAAAATTTCTTCTAAAGTTACTTTTCCAAAATAATTTGTTAAATCATTTGAAGCTAAAATACGTTCTATTTCAGCTAATTCATGCTTCTTACCAAGAAATTGACTTTCTAATTCCTCTATTGGATTTGACGCAAAAAAATCACCGAAAATCTTTATTTTTTCAATTATTCCTTTGGTTACATCTAAATGTACTTCTATGAAACCTGCTGGAATTTTCTTTGCATTTTTGAAATTATATTTTGGAGAAAATCCAAAATTCCAATCCCATGTTTGATATTTTTCTTTAATCAAATCCCCTATTCCAACTAAATCTTCTGATGTTAATTGATAGATTTTTGCACCTACATTATTCTCTAACATTTCTTCGATCAATAATTCTTTTAAATCATCTGTCGAAATTTCAGTCGGAAAATAATCAATCAAATTTGTAACACGCGCACGGTTAGATTTTATTGCTTTATCAACATATTTCAAAGGATTCATTTTTAAGGCATCGCCTAAAACTGACATATCAGAATTAAATAAAATTGTACCGTGTTGAATCATTTTTCCATTCTTAGCCAATTTTGCATTACCGCTGAATTTCTTTCCATCAACTAATAAATCATTTCTTCCTTCTAATTTCGCTGGTACGTCTAAACTATTCAAAACCTTGATAACAGGTGCAGTAAATTTCGAGAAATCCATAAAATCATTTGATCCAAGAAGTGTATGAAACGAAAAATTAAGGTTTCCTAAATCGTGATAAACCGCTCCACCACCCGACATTCTACGAACTACTTTTATTTGTTGTGCATTCACGTAATCTAAATTGATTTCGGCTAACGTATTTTGAAATTTTCCGACAATAATAGAAGGTGCATTTATATACAACAAAAAAATATCTTCGGTTGGATATTTGTACAATAAATATTCTTCTAAAGCTACATTGAAATATGCATCATGTGATGGCGAATCGATTATAAACATATTGAAAGTTTGTACAAAAATAGGCGTTAATTTGCTATTAGTTGAACATTATTATCCGAAAATTTGAGCTGTAACCATTGCATTAACTTTGATGTGTCAATTTTTTTATTGACTTTATAAATAACAACTGTTGATTGAAAAGTAGAGTCTATTGAGAAATAATTATTGACTTTTCCGAACGATATTTCGGCTATTTCTGGGAACAAAACCTTTACTTCTTTTACCAATTCGGGATCATCAAATTTATATTGTTTTAACTCTGTATTAAGCAAATTAATCTGAATATCCTTCTCTGAAAGATTTGTATTTTGCTTACTCAATTCAGATAAAATTTCAGATTTCATATCTTCTGTACTTTGTCTAATATTTACTTTTGTATTATTCAAACCATAAATAATCAAATCTTTATTTAGTCTATCAATTTCTATACTATCAAATTTTTTTGTGAGAAAAGCTAAATCTATTGTTTTTGGCGAAGCATTATAACTTATTTTTTGATAAATTAACGTATATCCTTTATCTGTAAATTCAGTTTTAATATAATTGTCTACATTTTGACTAAATTTTTTCTCATTCAATAAATTATAAGCCAAATAAAAACTCGGAATAACCATTAAAAAAACTAAAACAGTAATAATATAACGAAGCTTTTTATCAAACGCTTTATTTTCTGTAACAACCGGTTTAAATTTTAGATATTTAATAATCACAAACGTCGCTATTCCAATAAAAAAACAATTAATACAATATAAATACATTGCACCAATAAAAAATTTAAAATCTAGAGCTGCCAATCCAAAACCCGCTGTACATAAAGGAGGCATTAGTGCTGTTGCAATTGCAACACCAGGAATTGGGTTTCCTTTATCAACACGTGTAATAGAAATTGCGCCTACAATTCCTCCAAAAAAAGCAATTAAAACATCATAAATAGTTGGCGATGTTCGTGCCAATAATTCGGACTGAACTTCTTTAAACGGACTTAAATAAAAATAAATTGAAGAAACA
Source organism: Algoriella sp. (assembly GCF_036647415.1). Classification (NCBI taxonomy): domain Bacteria; kingdom Pseudomonadati; phylum Bacteroidota; class Flavobacteriia; order Flavobacteriales; family Weeksellaceae; genus Algoriella; species Algoriella sp. The sequence continues at coordinate 115,711 of NZ_JAVXKG010000005.1, read as the reverse complement.
ATTAAACTTACAACTGTTGCAATAAGCAAGTTTTTAGCCGATTTTTTCAGTAAGTTAAAATCATACGTTGCCAAAGCGAAACCAGCACCAACAATAGGTCCCATTAAAGGCGAAATTAACATGGCTCCAATAATAACAGCTGTCGAATTAACATTTAAACCAATTGAGGCAATAAAAATTGCACAGGCTAAAATCCATAAATTTGATCCTCGAAAAGATATATTCTTAACAACATCTGCCAATACTTTACTCTTATCTTCTTCGCCTGTATGTAAATTTAGAAGTGTTTGTAATCTGTTCATTTCATATCATTTAGTCGTTTTTAAGTTAATCATTTTTTAAATATAAATCCTAAAAAATAAATACATATATTCAGTTTAATTTCTTATAAATTCTGGTTATTATCTTTACCTTTATAAAAATTGTTTAAGATTAATAATCATCAGAACCAATGAGTGAAAAAAAATTTAATATTGCTATTCTAATTGATGGAGATAACGCGCAAGCCAAATTATTAAAAGAAACGATAGAGGAAGTTTCGAAATATGGTAAAGCAACAATTAGAAGAATTTATGGAGATTGGACTTCTACTACTATGAATTCTTGGAAAGATTTAATTAATCAATTTTCGATTAATCCAATTCAGAAATTTTCATACACAACGGGTAAAAATTCAACTGATGGTGCATTAATTATAGATGCTATGGATATTTTACATGGTAAAAATATAGAAGGTTTTTGTATTGTTTCTAGCGATAGTGATTATACTGGATTAGCAAAAAGAATAAGAGAAGAAGGTTTATTTGTAATGGGAATTGGAGAAAAAAAGACTCCCGAAGCGTTTGTGAAATCGTGTGATATTTTTACATATACCGAAAATATTTCGCCAAAACCACCTGTTAAGACACAAGTTATTCCTAAAAAAATAAATACAAAAGCTACTCCTAAAAAAGGAACTGTATCTAGAAAAACAAAAAATAAGAGTTTTCTATCAGAAAAAGATCAAGAGACTATTTTTAAAGCTTTTGAAATTTCTACAAATGATAATGATATTGCACATATTTCTAAAGTCGGAGCTAATATTCGAAAAATAGATCCAAGTTTTGATGCTAGAACATACGGTTTTACTTCGTTATCTAAATTATTTGATAATTTAACAGATTTTGAAATTATTAAAAATGAAGTTGGAGAATTAAATCATCCTTTAGTAAAACGAAAATAAACGTATAAAAAAATTCCTTGCCAAATTTTAGCAAGGAATCATTCAAAATTAACCAAAAATATCTAAATTATTGTATCAATTCGGCTTTAAAACCAACTCCTTCTATTGTATCGATAATATCTTCATCAGCAATTTTTGTTTTTACTGTTAAAATTTTATCGACATTATCAGTATCAACTTCCCACGCCTCTACTCCTTCTAAATTGTCTAAAAATGGTTTTACTTTACTTACACAACCACCACAATTTATATTTGTTTTAAACTTTAATTCGTTTGTTTCCATTTGTTCTATTTTCTTTTACAAATTTCTACTTTTTAATGGATTACTTTCTTATATAATTAGTGGAAAAACTTACAAAATTTCAATTAAAAACTCTCTGTTTTAAACTACTTTTGCAAAACAAACACGACACAATCAATTTCTTTTAAAATGAAGCAAAAAAATGACAATAATATTGTCTTAGCAATCAATCAAAAACCCAAATTAGGACAAGGAATATTACTGAGTATTCAGCATTTATTTGCAATGTTTGGCGCGACTGTTTTGGTCCCAGCTCTTACAGGAATGAGTCCTGCAATAGCCTTAATTTCTAGCGGAATAGGAACTTTAGTTTTCATCTTGATTACAAAAGGAAAAGTACCTTCATATTTAGGTTCATCTTTTGCTTTTATTAACCCAATTATCGCAATGAAAGCTTTAGAAGCAAATCCCACAAGTGGAATTGAGGTTGGAAGTTTTCTTGTCGGAAGTTTTCTTGTCGGAGTTACTTACTCTATTGTTGCATTGTTAATTGCAAAAGCGGGTACAAAATGGTTAATGAATCTTTTACCACCTATTGTTGTTGGTCCTGTAATAATGGTTATTGGACTAGGATTAGCATCTACGGCAATCAGTATGGTTACAAATAATCCGTCAGGAAAATACGATTTAACCTATGTTACGATTGGCTTTGTAACGTTAATCATTACCATTATCACAGCAATATTTAGCAAAGGTTTTTTAAGTGTTATTCCTATTTTAGTTGGTATAATTGGTGGATATCTTTTTTCTATAACAATGGGTGTTGTCGATTTAGAACCTGTAAAACAAGCAAGTTGGTTTATGGTTCCGCCATTTACTGTTCCATTTATAGATTATCAACCATCATTATCATGGTATGTTATTTTCTTAATGATTCCTGTAACAATAGTTCCAATTGCAGAACATATCGGACATCAATTAGTTTTAAGTAAAGTTGTAAATAAAGATTTGATTGAAGATCCAGGATTAGACAGATCAATGTTAGGAGATGGTATTGCAACAATGATTGCGGCTTGTATTGGAGGTCCGCCAAATACAACTTATGGTGAAAATATTGGTGTTCTAGCCATAACAAGAGCTTTTAGTATTTATGTTTTTATTGGTGCTGCTTGTTTTGCTATATTATTTGGATTTTGTGGTAAAATTTCGGCATTATTAAGTACAATTCCTTCACCTGTAATGGGCGGAGTTTCTATATTATTATTCGGAATAATTGCATCAAGTGGTTTAAGAATGTTAATCGAAAATAAAGTCGATTTTAAAATCAAAAGAAACCTTATTATTTCATCTGTTATTTTAATTATTGGAATTGGAGGTGCAGCAATACATATCGGAAATATGTTTTCATTAGAAGGAATGGCTTTAGCATCAATAATAGGTGTGGTACTAAATCTTATATTACCTGGACGAGAAGTTATCTCGTTCAAAGATATGTTTGATGAGGAATAAAAGTTTATATTAAGTTTACTCTTGTAAATTTTAAATAAAATTCATCAGTTCTAAAACCTTATTCTCGATACAAAATTGAAAAAAAATAGCTTTATTTTCAAAATTTGGCTTTTCATAAAAAAAGACAGAAAATATAAATTTTCTGTCTTTTTTTATTTATTTAAAACATGTCTTTAAACATCGTCAAAATCTATTGCTAAAGTGGCTGTTTTGGGACGAGATATACACGCCAATGTCATACCATCTTCGTAATCAGAATCTGTCAAAACAAAATTGTCTCCAACATGAACCTCACCTTCTGTAATCTTACACATACAAGACGAACAAACGCCTCCTTTACAAGAATATGGTGCGTCAACATCAGCTTCTAACATCGCATCGATCAAATTTTTTCCTCTATCCCACGTTATTTCAGTTGTTTCACCATCTAATGTTACAGAAACTTTTACGGTTTGTGGTCCATCATCATGTTTTGTGAAAATATTTTCTGATTTGATAGATGGATTAAACAATTCGAAATGAATTCTTTTCTCTATAATTCCAGCTTCATTAATTTTTTTCGCTAAAGTCAAAATCATTTCTTCTGGTCCACAAAGCATCGCTTCATCAACTTCGTTGATATCTATAATCTGATTTAAAATTAAATCAAATTTCTTTTCATCAATTCGTCCGTTGTAAATAAAGTTTTCTTGTTCTTGTCTTGTATAAAAATGATGAATAAAAACATTGTTTGGATAGCGTTGTTTCAACTCTGTTAAACGCTCTTTAAACATGATTGAATTTTCATCTTTATTCACATAAAAAATATGAAAATTCACCCATTCTTCTGTCTGTAAAGTATACTCTAACATACTCATAATTGGCGTAATTCCACTTCCTGCTGTAAAAGCAATTAGTGTACGCTTCTCATTGGGTTTTGTAGGTATTGTAAAACGTCCATTTGGTGTAGAAACTTCTAATTTATCACCAACTTTTACTTCATTGAAAAGATAATTAGAAATTTTACCATTTGGTTGAGATTTTACTCCAATACTCCACTTTTTATCATTTGGTGAAGTACATAGAGAATAATCTCTACGTTCTCCATTGATATTTAACGTTATATATTGTCCTGGTAAAAAATTATAGGCTGTATGTAATTCTTCTGGAACATCAAAACTAATTTGTACGGCATCATCCGTTAGTTTGATAATCTCTTTTACCGTTAGTAAATTAAAATTCATGGTTTAATCAGATTTATAATCTTAATCGTATCTATAAATTAAGATTGTTCTTTTAAATTTGTACAAAAGTAAGATTTATCAGTCAAATAGAAAAAAATATGGAAATAGCATTAATCGCACATGATGGAAAAAAAGCTGAAATGGTTAATTTTTTAATGAAACACAAAGATGCTTTAAACAATAATAAAATTACTTTTGTTGCCACAGGAACTACAGGTAAATATGCAGAACAAACTGGGTTAACAGTTACTCGATACCTTTCTGGTCCACTTGGTGGAGATGCCCAAATTGCTGCTCGCGTTGTGGAAGGAAAAACAAATATGGTTTTCTTTTTTCGTGATCCTATGGGAAAACATCCTCACGAACCCGATGTAAATATGTTATTGAGATTGTGTGATGTACATAATATTCCGCTTGCTACAAATCCTGCTACGGCAGAGATGTTATTGGATCATTTGAAATAGAAATTTGCCTTAAGCTAATCTTAAGTTTACTTTTATCTTTTATAGCATGCTTTGGCACATCAATTGTGTTGTAGTGTTTAATATTTAAAAATTTTTATCTAAACAATCAAAATTAAAACGAAAAGCTATGAATTTAATTAAAAAAACAGCAATCGCATTTAGCTTATTTGCATTTGTAGGATCAACTGCAGTTTTAGCTCAAACAAAAGAACCAGTTAAAACAACTGTAAAAAAAGATGCGAAAAAAGTAGAACAAAAAGCCAATGCAACAGCTAAAAAAATGGATGCGAAAGCAACTAAAGATGAAAAAGCTGTAAAAACGGAAACTACTAAAAAAACAGACGCAGCGAAGAAAGATGTAAAGGCAACTAAAAAAGACATAACTTCTAAAGCAAACACTACAAAAAAAGAAGTTAAAAATACTAATGTTGCAAAAACTTCTAAAGCAGGCACATACAATGGTCACAAGGTTTATGTTGGAGAAAGAGGAGGAAAATATTACATAAACAGCAACGGAAATAAAACATATATCAAATAATACAAAATTATAATTCATAAAAAACACTTCGTAATGAAGTGTTTTTTTATGAATTTTATAAATTGATTAAGAATAAAAAAAGATATTCGTCAAAATGATGAATATCTTTTTTTATACGACATTAAGAAACTCTATACCAGATTTTTAAAATAAATATTATTTGGATTTTGAGGATCGATAATAATATCTATTTCTTTTCCCTTTTTTATTGATACATCATTTTTTACATCTCCAAAATACTCAAATTCGGTATAATACATTTGATTGGTATTTGGATGTTTATAAAATACTTCCACAATATATTCTGGAATATGATTAACACTTAACAAAGTTCTCTTAATTTCTACAATGTGTGCTTTTACTTTTAGTCCTTTTTTTATGATACGATTGTAATCAAAAAAACTAAAAATTCTTCTAACTCCTAAATAAGCGGTTAATAAACTGCTTATTAGAATTACAAAACCTAATAATTTGTCAAATAATTGATTAAAATCTAAAAAGTTACAAAGTAAAATCAAACTCAGGCTTAAGATGACTAAGCCAACTCCTACATACAACTTCATTTTACTTACATTTGATACATAAAATTCATAAATCGTACCAAATAATGTAATCTTTAGATTTTAATTACTTAATCTTATTTATTTAACTCTAAATTAGTAAGCTGCTGTAAATCTTTGTTTTATAAACTTCGCATTTTCTATTTCATCTGCAATTACCACTGCAAGATCTTCTACAGATAAAATACTGCGTCCATTTTCATCAAAAACAGGTACATCTGTTCCCAATCTATACGTTCCTTTTCTTACGCCCGAAGTTCCTTGGTGCATTTCTGGTGCTGGAGAGAAAAATGTCCAATCCAAATCAGTATTATTTTTCAATAAATTATAATAATCTCTTGCTGCCGTTGCACCTGGTTTTATTTCTTCTGGAAAATCTGGAGCGTCTACCAATTGCAACTCTTTTTGCTCATTTACATACAAACTTCCCGCTCCTCCTACAACTATCAAACGTTTTACACCAGCGCGTTGCGTAGCTTCTTCTATGGCTTTTACACCTTTCAAGAAATCAGCATACAAATTAGGATTTGTCCAACCTGCATTAAAAGCACTTACCACAACATCTGCACCTTGCAAATCTGTCGCAAGCGCTTCAATATCATTCACATCAACTTGTACGGGAGCCACATTTTTACTCTCCAAAACATTGTCTGTATTTCTTGCAAATGCTTTGATAGATTGATTTCTACTTACTAATTCTTTTACAATTTCTGAGCCTACAAATCCTGTTGCTCCTATTACTGCTACTTTCATGTTTATTATTTTTTTTTTAATTTATAATGTAATAATTTTTGTTACAATTAAAGATAAAAAATTTTTACTGAAATTGATCAGAAAATTCTTTTAAAGTTTTATTATTTAACGTTTTGATTAATTCTGCTTCTGCGTTACTAAATAAACTATCTAAATTAGCATTCATCTCAAGACCAATCGGACAATTCGGATTAGTATGATTCATTTTACCAAATACATTTTCTTGATTTACCAACTTATATACATCTCCCAATAGAATATCGCTTGCATTTTTTATTAAAAAACAACCTCCTTCTTTGCCTTTTTTTGAATCAATAAAACCTGCGTCTTTCAAAAATTTAATTTCACGACGAACCACTACTGGATTTACATTTATACTTCCTGCAATAAAATCCGATGTAATTATCTCATTTTTAAATTTATCTGCTAATACCAAAATATGTATTGCTGTTGCAAATCTTAAATTATTCATCATAATCTATTTAATGATGCAAATATAAAAAACAAAATTTTAATTGTAATAACTTTTGTTACATTATTTTTATTCGATAAAATCTAGTAAATTTGTAGATATACAACCCTATGTATGGAAAATTATAAAAAACATTTATTGAGCATTGTCCATTTAACAGAAGAACAATGGAATAAAATAGAAAACGCTTTAGTTGTAAAAAAGTTTAAAAAGAATGAATTTATTTTAGTTCCAGGCGAATATTCTGAAGATTATTTTTTTGTTGAATCTGGCGTTATTCGTTCATACACAATAGATGAAAATGGAAAAGAACATGTTTTGCAATTTGGTACAGAAAACTGGATTGTAAGCGATAGAAATAGCTCTTTTTGTAAACAACAATCTAAATTCTATATACAAGCAATAGAGGATTCTACAGTTGTTTTATTAAATGAAAAAATCGTTAATTTAATTGTAAGTCTTAATCCTGATTATTTGATAGCGGAAAATAAATTGGTCCAAAATCATGTTCGTAGTCTACAAGACCGTATTAATTTACTTTTAAGCGCTACTGCAAAAAAACGTTATTTAGAATTTATACGCCTCTACCCTAACCAACTTTCACGAATTCCACAATGGATGATTGCATCCTATTTAGGTATAACACCAGAAAGTCTAAGTCGAGTTAGAAAAGAAATTGCACATGGATAAATATAGTTTTGACATTTTCGTCAAAGAAAAACCGAAAAAAAACCCGAAAAGTTTTATTAAATTAATTGTTTCATTTTTGGCGGTTTCGTTAATTAGTTATGTTTTTTTAGAGTTTAAAATTTTCAAGAATGATACATTTTATTACATTTTTATTGGAGTTTTAGCTACAATTGTTGCTTATTTGAATGGATATTTCAAAAAACCCGAAACTAAATTAGAAGGTCATTTTGATGGCAAATTAACTTTTTCTACAGAAGGAATAAAAATTAAAGACAATTTTCATCCAATAAATACTCTTCTTTCTATCGTTATTGATAACAATGATTACGAGGGTAAAAAAGTGAAAGATTTTGGAGAATTTGAATCTCAGAATGGTTCTCATGGTGTTAATAATCGATTAACTTTAAAAACAAAAGATGACCAATTTATTGAGGTTGATTTCAAACAAAAATCGTTAGACGAGTTTACTAAAATTCAGCCAATTTTAATTTCATATTACAAAAATAATCTCCTAACAGAGGATGATTTAATTTATATTATGAAATTTGAATATGATATTGATAAAAACGAATTAAGAAAAAAACTCCGAAAAATAATTTAACCAATCACTAACATTTAAACCTCAACTCCTATTATTATTTAGTGTATTTTTGTAACAATTAAAACGAAATATTATGCAACCAACAGCAGAATGGTTAAAAACTTGGGAAGCTAAAAGAGAATTAACTTTGGCACCAAACGATTTAGAAAAATATTTTACAGATAAAGAAATTGGAGGTGTAGAAATTGACCAAATTAACATGGGAGATGTTTCTTTACCATCAGGAAAAATTTTTGTTAATGATCCTCTAGGTGAATATCTTGCCGTAGATAAAGATCCTTATTTTTTAGAAACTCCAAAAGGTAATTTTCCTGTTACAGCAAGTATAGTAAAATACGAAGATGATGGTGAAGTAGAAAACCTTATTGGTTGTGTAAAAATCTCTTTTTCTAACGAAAAACCTGTTCGTTACGAAGAAGCAATGAAAGGTATCGAGCTAATTGAAGAATTACAAGAAGGAGAATATTTTGGTTTTTCAATAGAAAGTGGTTTGGCTACAATTGTTGATGCTGAGGTAAAAGATGATTTTGTGAAATTTATTGACGAATTCGAGAACAAAGGAAATGATGTAAATCTTTATGATGATTACTTTAATGCTTTGTTTATAGAAAACGCTAAAAATAACCCAAAATATCAGTCAGAAGAAGGAGATTGGATTAATTGGACGGTTCCTGGAACTGAGTCTAAAGCACCAATTTTTCAAGCTGGATTTGGCGAAGGAATTTACCCTGCTTATTTCGGATATAATGATAAAAATGAGATCATTGCATTCTACATTCAGTTTATTGATGCTGAATTAGAAGATTCTGAAGATGATGAAGAGTGGTTATAAGACTATTTTAATATAAAACATTATACAATACCCTCAAAAAGTTAAATCTATTTGAGGGTATTTTTATGAATGAAATAAAAAATCACTCCAAATTTGGAGTGATTTTTCTATATAAAATTTGATTAAATCTTATTTATAATGCTGCTAATTGCTCTTCTATTTGAGCTATTTTAGCCAAAGCATCTGCTTCTTTTTTACGTTCATTCGCGATTACTTGTTCTGGTGCACCAGCAACAAATTTTTCATTCGATAATTTTTTACGAACTGAATTTAAGAAACCTTGATTGTATTCAATTTCTTTTTGTAATTTTTCACGCTCAGCTTCAACATCAATATTATCTGACATCGGAATCATAAATTCTAACGTACCAACACGAAATGCAAAACCTTTTTCGGGCTTAGCTCCTACATTGAAATTAGAAACATTTCCTAATTTTGAGAATACATCTACAAAAATTTCATTACTAGCATTTGTATCAGCAAAAACTTCTAAAGCTTCTTTTGGCGACATTCCTTTTTCTGAACGTAAACCACGAATTGCAGTAGTTGCTTCTTTTGTATTTTCGAAATGTTGAATTAATACTTCATCAAATGCTTTAACTTCTGGATATTCTGCAATAATTAATGCATCTTTCTCTGTACGCTCAGCTATTAAATGCCAAATTTCTTCTGTTAAGAATGGCATAAATGGATGAAGAACTTTCAAAACATTTTCTAAATATCCGATTGTCGCATCAAATGTTTGACGATCTATTGGCTCTCCAAATGTTGGTTTGATTGCCTCTAAGTACCATGAACAGAAATCGTCCCAAACTAATTTATAAATTCCCATTAACGAATCTGACAAACGATATTTTTCGTAATTCGCTTCGATATCCGCTAATTGTGCATTAAATTTATTCTCGAACCATTCAACTGCCTTTGTTTGTGTAGTAGAAGGCTGTAAGTTTTCATCAATTTCCCAACCTTTAATCAAACGGAAAGCATTCCAGATTTTATTGGCAAAATTACGTCCTTGTAAACATAAATCTACATCAAAAGGCAAATCGTTTCCAGCTGGTGCAGTCAACAACATTCCCATACGTGTTGCATCAGCTCCATACTCGTTCATCAACTCGATTGGATCTGGTGAATTTCCTAAAGATTTCGACATTTTACGACCTTGTTTATCACGAACAATTCCTGTAAAATATACGTTCTCAAATGGTAATTCATTTCTATATTCATATCCAGCAACAATCATACGTGCAACCCAGAAGAAAATAATATCTGGACCTGTAACTAAATCTTGTGTTGGATAATAATAATTGATTTCTTCATTCTCTGGCTCATTTATTCCATTAAAAACTGAAATTGGCCATAACCATGACGAAAACCACGTATCTAAAGCATCTTCGTCTTGACGTAAATCCTCAATTGTTAATGTTGCATTTCCTGTTTTCACTTGTGCTAATGGTAAGGCTTCTTCTTTTGTCATTGCAACAACAAAATCTTCGTTTCCATCACCATAGAAAAATGCAGGAATTTGGTGTCCCCACCAAAGTTGACGAGAAATGTTCCAATCTGTTACATTTTCCATCCAATTACGATACGTATTTTTAAATTTCGCTGGATGAAATTTAATTGTATCATTCATTACATTATCTAAAGCAGGTTTTGCTAAATCTGTCATTTTTAAGAACCATTGATTTGAGATTTTAGGCTCAATAACAGCTCCTGTTCTTTCAGAAGTTCCTACTTTATTGTTATAATTTTCTACTTTCTCAAGTAAACCTTTTTCTTCTAACTCTTTCTCGATTTCTTTACGTGCTTTGAAACGATCTAACCCAGCATAGTTTAAACCTTGCTCGTTAAGTTTTGCATCATCCGTAAAAATATCAATAAAATCTAAATTATGTTTCTTTCCTAACTCATAATCGTTAACATCATGCGCAGGTGTTACCTTAAGACATCCTGTTCCAAATTCGATATCAACATATTCGTCTTCAATAATATTGATTTTACGACCAACGATTGGTACAATAACTTGCTTTCCTTTTAACCATTCGTAGCGCTCATCATTAGGATTGATACAAACGGCTGAATCTCCAAAAATTGTTTCTGGACGAGTAGTTGCAACAACAATATATTTATCTGTACCTTCTACTTGATAGCGTAAATGATATAATTTACCGTTTTTATCAACGTGAATAACTTCTTCGTCAGAAATATTGGTTTTCGCTTCAGGATCCCAGTTTACCATACGGTAACCACGATAAATTAATCCTTTGTTGTAAAGATCGATAAATACACGTTGAACAGATTCTGACAAATCTGCATCCATCGTAAATTTTGTACGATCCCAATCACAAGAAGCACCTAATTTTTTTAATTGATCTAAAATAATCCCACCATGTTTGTGTGTCCATTCCCATGCATGACCCAAAAATTCTTCACGACCAATATCAAATTTAGAAACACCTTGTTCTTTTAATTTCGCAACAACTTTAGCTTCTGTAGCAATTGAAGCATGGTCTGTACCAGGAACCCAACATGCATTGTAACCACGCATACGTGCACGACGAATTAAAACGTCTTGAATCGTATTGTTTAACATATGTCCCATGTGTAGAACACCTGTGACATTGGGCGGAGGAATTACAATTGTATATGCTTTGCGTTCGTCTGGCGTAGATTTAAAATACTGATTATCCATCCAGTATTTGTACCATTTGTCTTCAACCTCTTGAGGCGTATATTTAGATGCGATTTCCATTCTCTATTTGTTAAAAATAAATTTGGGCAAATTTACAAAATATACGCAACTAATCCTTATTAATAGTCAGATTTCCCAAATTAAGTTAATATTCTTAAATTAATGGGAATAACTTCTCTACTAAAAAATAAATTGCAATTACTATAATTCATTTTAAATGGAATGAATATTGCTTTTATCCTAAATATTATATCTTTAAATAAAATTAGAGAAATAGATTTTTAAAAAAATTAACGTCAAAACAACAAAATGTTTTGTAGATTTGAATTAGTAATTTATTTATTGTTATGAAAAAAATAATGTTTGTAGGTGCTTTTGTAATGGGATTAACAAGCCTTTTTGCTCAAGAACTTAAATTAGAAAAAGAAGAAATTGCTTTCGGAAATTTAAAGTTAAATACAGAAGTAACTTCTAAAATGAAAGTGACAAATACAGGGGACAAACCATTAATCCTAAAAAGTGTAGTTGGTTCTTGTGGTTGTACTGTGCCAGAATATCCAACAACTCCTATTGCTCCTGGAGCATCTGCTGATATTACCGTAAAATATTCGACAGGTGGTGTTAAAGGTGACTTCAACAAATCTGTAACAATTACATCTAATGATCCTGTATCATCAAGAAAAATCTTCAGAATAAAAGGTTCTGCTGAATAATAAAAATGAAAAAGCAAGTTATTTAACTTGCTTTTTTTCTTGTTCTATAATTAGATTTTCTAAATATTTTTTCTCAACCGAATTCATTTCTTTCCAATAAAATCCTTTTTTGACATTCTCGCTATCTATTTGTTGTGGATAACCATTATTTAAATAATATAATCGCAAAGAAAAGGAACTTATTGCAGGAACTTTTGTAGAATATGTTAATGTATAATTTATAGGGTAATTATATTTAAAATTGCCAATCTTATTCGATTTATACTCTAAATCATCATATTGTCCTGGTTTTAAGAAAAATGGAGTTTCAAATCCTCTTATATAACTAAAAGAGCGAATACCTTTTATATATTTTGACCATATATTTGGCGTAATAACACCTATCATTAAAACAAATAAAAGAGCAAGATTAAAAATTTTCCATTTTTTACTAAAAAACTCTTTCTTTAACATTAGTAAAATTATCAACGTATCTACAATCAAAACATCTAACAAAAAACGAAATTGTGGTGATGTGAATATGACAAAAAAAACTTTTATCAAAACTGAGAATAGTAAATAATAAATAGTCTTATTTTTCTCTTTTTTAAAAACTTGCAATAGTATTAATCCAATCGTAAAACTTAAAATAAATAATAAGATTATTGATCTTAAAGTTGAACTGAACAACACATATTTATAATAAGTAAGCGTATTCATTTCCTGTACTTGTTCTCTGATAAATAAATCCTTCAAAGGAATAAATTTTGCATTAACATCAGAAAGTATATACATCGATTTTGGCGAAGCCCAAGATAAATTTTCTAAAGTTGTAAAACTTAAAGGAAACAAAGGATTTCCAGCTAAAACAATTCCTTTTAAGCAAAACAATATTGCTAATCCGATTATCAGAAATAAATTAAAATCTTTTAAATTTTTGTATTCCTTTTTTCTAAAATATTCTATCAAGAAAAATACAATTAATAGAATACTGATTGGTTTTATGACAAATACAATCGCAGCAAAAAATAAATATGTAGAAACATTTTTTTCTGATTTCAAGTATTCATTTAACAAAATTACACTCAAAACAAATACGGGTAAATCTGGCGATGGAATATTTAAAAAAAATAAAAAAATCACGTTAAAAGGTAATAATCGAATAGATTTAGATTCGATTAAATACAAGTTGAAAACGATAAATAAAATAAAGTTTAAACGATAATAAATATCCGAAGTTTCGTTTATAGAAGCTTGTAAAATATGCCAAAAACTATTTTGAACAAAAACCCATTCAAGATTTGATAATCCTTTTACATATCCTGCAAAATCTAACCATTTTATTGTTGGAACATAATAACCAAAATGATCTAAAATGTAAGGATAAGTAACTGTAAAAACAAGTCCACAAACCAGTATTAGATAGAAATATAAAGTAATTTTTTTGAAGAATTTCAAAAACTCAATACTCCGTTTTTTATAATAAATCAACCCAAATAAAGCTAAAATAATCAAGCAAATTTCGTACGTAAAATTAAGTGGAATTACAAAAGCGAGAACAAAACTTATAAGCCCTACACCTATCATTCCGTTCAAAATTGTTAAACTAAAATAATGATTTATTTGTGGTAAAACCTTCTGAAATAACAAACCAAAAGCGTAAAAATAAAACAGTAAAAAAACAGATACAATAAGTTGATAAATCATAAATTAATTCAGTTTTTTTACTAATAATTTTTCTGAAATAAGCAAACTAAAAACTTCTATTTTATTAGAATAATCAACTTTCATATTTTTATCAAAACTCTCAATTTCAACAACTTTAAGAACAGAACCTAAGGATAATTCTTTTGTATTAAGAAAATTTAAAAACTCGTCTGAAGAATTAATTACTGCACAAATTTCCACAACATCTCCAGCTGTAAATTCGGACATTTTTTTGTAATTAATTTGTTCAAAATTCCCCTCTTTATCGGGAATTGGAGAACCATGCGGATCAATTTTAGGGAAATTAAGCAACTCATCCATTTTATCAAAGAATAACGGACTTTGTATATGCTCTATTTGCTCTGCAACTTCATGCACTTGCTCCCAACCGAAACCCATTTTATCTACCAAAAACATCTCTGTTAATCTATGTTTCCTAACAATTAGCGATGCTTTCAATATACCTTTATCAGTCAATCGAAGTGGTTTATATGTTTCATAAATCACCAATTCTTTTTCAGATAATTTTTTCATCATACTATTCACCGTTGGCATTTTTATGTTCAAATGCTTACTCAAATCTTTGACATTAACCTCACCTTTCCCATTTTCTGAGAGATGAAATAATGCTTTGATATAATTTTCTTCGACTAATGAATTCATTTAACAAATATAAGTTAAACATCTTTTATAATTAAAAATCATTTTGAATAATATTTTTGTTAGATTTGTCTAACTTTTAACTTCAAGTATTTTTATATGAAAATAATCAACTCCATAATTTTTATTCTAACAATTTCTTCGTCCGCCCAAGAAACTAATAAAGATTCTATCAAAAATAATCCTGAAAATTTGAATGAGGTCGTACTGACAGGAACTATGAAACCTGTTTTCAAGAAAGATTCTCCCGTCCCAATAGAAGTTTATACTTCAAAATATTTCAAGACAAACCCTAATCCTACTTTGTTTGAATCTATTGGAATGATAAATGGAATTCAACCACAAATAAATTGTAACGTTTGCGCAACAGGAGATATACATATAAATGGAATGGAAGGTCCATATACCATGATTTTGATTGACGGAATGCCTATTGTATCTGCTCTATCTACCGTTTATGGTCTGAATGGAATACCAAATAGTTTGGTTGATAGAATTGAAGTTGTAAAAGGTCCTGCGTCTTCACTTTACGGTACAGAAGCAATGGGCGGAATAGTGAATATCATTACAAAAGACGCTACAAAAGCAAATAAATTTAGTGCAGATTTATACACAACTTCTTGGTTAGAAAACAATATTGATTTAGCTTATAAATTCAAAATCAATAATAAAGTAAATTCATTAATAGGTATCAATTATTTTTTATTTGATAATAAACAAGATAAAAACAACGATAATTTTACAGATTTAACTTTACAGAATAGAATTTCTATTTTCAATAAATGGAATTTTGAACATTCTAAAAATAAAACCGCAAGTATTGCTTCTCGTTACGTATACGAAGACAGATGGGGCGGAGAAATGCAATATGACAAACGGATAGACAGAGGAAGTGACAAAATTTATGGTGAAAGTATTTTTACAAACCGAGCAGAAATTATAGGAATGTATCAATTGCCAACAACAGAAAATATCTACACACAATTCTCGTATAATTTTCATCAACAAAATTCATTTTATGGTACAAATTCTTACCAAGCAAAACAACATGTTGCTTTTTCACAAGCCTATTGGGACAAGATTCTTGGCAAGCACAGTTTGTTAACAGGAGCTACTTATAAGTATACTTTTTATGACGACAACACGCCAGGAACAGCAAATGAAAACAAAGAGAATAATCCCATGAAATCTCCTTTACCTGGTGTTTTTATTCAAGATGAAATCACATTTTCATCTAAACATAAACTTTTGTTGGGTTATCGATTAGATTATGACAAACACCATAAAGACATACATTCGCCACGATTTGCATATAAGTTTTCACCGAATAATAGACATATTTTCAGAGCAAGTTTTGGTACTGGTTTTCGTGTTGTAAATCTCTTTACAGAAGACCATGCTGCACTAACTGGTTCACGCGAAGTGATTATAAGAAATGATTTGAATCCTGAAAAATCTTACAACGGAAACTTAAATTACGTTTTCAATAAAACCTTCGATTTTGGAAATTTCAATTTAGATGCTACTGTATTTTACTCTTATTTTACGAATAAAATTGTTGGAGATTTTGAAACAAATCAAAATTTAATCATTTATGATAACTTAGACGGACATGCCGTTTCTAAAGGAATTTCAATAAATACGGATATTGTTTTTCGATTTCCTCTGAAAATAAATTTCGGTTTCTCCTATATGGATGTTTACAGAAAAGAGCGGGATAAAAACAATCAAATGCAAAAAAGTCAACAATTTCATGCGCCAAAATGGTCTGGTAATTATGTTATTTCATATAATTTTCCGAAACGATTTACAGTTGATTTAACTGGAAATTGGTACGGAAAAATGCGCTTACCTATTTTACCTAATGATTTTCGTCCAGAATATTCGCCTTTTTATATGTTGACAAATATTCAGCTAACTAAATCATTTAGAAAAATTGAAATCTATGGTGGATTGAAAAACATCTTCAATTTTATACCTAAAAATCCATTAATGCGTCCATTTGATCCTTTTAATAATAACATAAATGATCCAATCAATAATCCGTATAGATACACTTTTGATACTGCTTATAATTACGCACCATTACAAGGAATTAGAGGATTTATTGGTTTGAGATATACAATTAGATAAAATGAAAAAATTTGTATTAATTCTTTATTTATATTTTTCTGGAATAATATTCGGACAAATAAGCTTAGATAAGTTTAATCAAGAATTTCCGAAAAAACCTCAGCCAATTCTACTCTATTTCTATACAGATTGGTGTGCTTATTGCAAAATTCAAGAAAGGGAAATAGAAAATAATTTATCCTTAAAAAATGAATTGAACGACGAATTATATTTTCTGAAAATTAATGGGGAAAGTATTTTTGAATTAGATTTTCTTGGAAATAAATTTCCACCAAATAATAAATCTAAAACTCATGATTTTGTTAAACAATTTCTAAATAAAAATGAACAAGAAAATTATCCTTTTTGGATTATTTTGAATGAAAAACTTCAAATTATTGATAAAACTTTCGGTTTTTTAATGAAAAAACAACTTTCTGAAATTATCAATAAAATAAAAAATGGGAACTAAATTTAGTTCCCATTTTATTCACAAAAATTAGTCTAAAACTATCAGAGATAGATTTGGATTTTCTATTAACTCTTTATTTTTTAATGTATTTATATCTATTTTTCCTATAATATGACTGTAATCAGGGCTTTCATAACGTTCTTCAACTTCATCAAAATAAGAAACAACATCTAAATTTTTATCTTTAAAACCAATATAAACTTTCAATTGTCCAGATTGATTAAATACACCTTCTTCTTTTTCATCATACTTTCTGATTGAATATTTATAATCATAATTTAAAGCTGAAATATCACTCAAAACTGCGGAAGAAGTTGGGAAACGACCTGCGCCTTTTCCATATAAAAATTGCTCGTCTGACAACGAACTTCCAATCAAAACACCGTTATATTCATTGTTTACAAGCGCAATTGTTTTATTTAATTTCACAAAAGTTGGCAATACGGTCGAATTTATTTCTCCTGTTTGATGATTTATTGTAGAGTTAGCAATAAGCTTTATTGTATAACCTTTTTCTTTTGCATATTTAAAATCTTGAACTTGTAGCGACATAATTCCTTTGCGAATCACATCTTTTACATCAATTTTTTTACCATAAGCATGCAACGTTATAATCGCCAATTTACTCGCCGCATCAAAACCTTCCACATCTGCAGTCGGATCAGCTTCAGCAAAACCACTATCTTGAGCCGCTTTCAGTGCATCTTGATATGATTCATTTTCCTTCGCCATTTTTGTTAAAATGTAATTCGTCGTTCCATTTACAATTCCAGAAACATAATTCAATAAATCGTTATCAAAATATTCTTCTAAATTTCTAATAATCGGAACCGACCCGCAAACAGAGGCTTCATAAAGAAATGAAACATTATTTTTATATTGTAATTCTAATAATTCTTTATGATGTTCTGCAATCAATTTTTTATTTGCGCTTACCACATGTTTACCTTTATCAAAAGCTTTTACTATAATAGCATGCGCCGCATCAGATTCGGAAATTAACTCAACAACTACATTTATTTCATCATCTTCCAAAATATCATCGGCATTATCAGAAAATAATTCGCTCGGCGCATTTCTTGGTTTCGATAAATCTTTAATTACAATTTTTTTTATTGTGGCGTTAAGTTGCGGTTTTTCTTCTAAAACTTTGTAAATTCCTTCTCCTACAACGCCAAATCCGAATAAACCGATATTTAATTTTTTCATTTAATTAAGTTTAATTTTAGTGATTTTTATCAAAAAAGCAGAAGAAAAATTGGTTCAATTGCCAAATAAAAACAATTGAACCAACAAATTAGAAATTATCTGAATGATTGGTTGCACAAGTCTTTATTCATCTTCCCTTACGGATGGATTTAGCACCTTAATTTTGTTATTAGGTTGCTAAAGTTTCTTTGGGCCATTTCCCTCCACTTTTCTTGATAAACTGTAAATTTTAATGAACTATTTCTGAGGGCAAATTTAATGTAAAGCAATTCTAAACTCCAAATATAATTTCATTAATAATATTATATTTTTCTTAATATTAATCAAAAACAATATTTTAAATTAAAATAATTCTATAAAAACAATTAAAACAGAATTATTTTCTTAATTAATAATAATTTATAAGTATACCCTTATATATTTCTTTAATACAATATCAAAAATAGATTCAGATTAAAATATTATTCTTAATAAGTTTCTAATATTTTTAAAATAAAAATATTTTTTCTAAAAAAACACTATTTAATAGAATAAAATTCAAAATACACTTTAAAAACACAATATTTTTTAATTCAATTATATGTAATGATTAACTTATTTTATTGACATATAAATAATAATTCTTTTCTATCATTATCATTTTTTTATTTTATTGAGATTAGATACTTTTGTAGGTGCCTTATGAAGAAAAGATGGAGGGATTAGGCCCGCTGAAATCTTGGCAACCCAAAGCAAAGTTGGGTGCTACATCCTACTCTAATTTAAGAGAAAGATAAGGAGCTACTTCGCTATTCTTCCCCTAAGGTTTTTTAAAAAAATAAAATGAAATTAGACGATATACTAAAAGAACGTATAGTGATTTTAGATGGTGCTATGGGCACTATGATTCAAAAACATAATTTACAAGAAGAAGATTATAGAGGCGAACGTTTCAAGGATTTTCATACTTCTCTTAAAGGAAATAATGATTTATTGGTTTTAACTCAACCCGAAATCATCAAAAATATACACCGAGAATATTTGGCTGCTGGTGCAGATTTGATTGAAACAAATACCTTCAACGCCAATATTATTTCTATGGTTGATTATGATATGGTTGATTTGGTGGACGAATTAAATTACGAAGCTGTTCGTTTGGCAAGAGAAGCTGTCGAAGAATTTTCTACACCCGAAAAACCACGTTTTGTTGTTGGTTCTTTAGGTCCTACAAACAAAACAGCCTCAATTTCGCCACAAGTTAATGATCCAAGTTATCGTGATGTAGATTTTGATACTTTGGCAAAAGTTTATTATTCGCAAGCCAAAACAATGTTAGAAGCTGGTGTTGATGCATTATTAGTAGAAACTATTTTTGACACATTAAACGCAAAAGCAGCATTTTTCGGAATTCAAGATGCAATAGAAGATACAGGAATTAATGTTCCTTTGCTTGCTTCTGGTACAATTACAGACAAATCTGGACGCACACTTTCTGGACAAACTACAGAAGCTTTTTTAATTTCTTTAGAGCATTTAGATTTACTTTCAGTAGGATTAAATTGTGCTTTGGGCGCAACAGATTTAATTCCATATTTAGAAGTTTTAGCAGAAAAAGCTCCTTTTTATGTTAGTGCTTATCCAAACGCAGGGCTACCAAATGCTTTTGGTGGATATGACGAAACTGCCGAAATGATGCGCGATTATGTTCGTCCATTTTTAGAAAAAAAATTAGTTAATATAATTGGTGGATGTTGCGGAACAACACCAGACCACATAAGATTAATGGCAGAATTAGCAAAAGAATACGAACCAAGAAAAATAAACGCATAATGTCAGGTATAAAAATTCAACTTTCTGGATTAGAACCTTTAATTGTCCGTGAAAATTCAAACTTTGTCAACGTTGGTGAACGTACAAATGTTACTGGTTCTAAAAAATTCTTACGATTAATTAAAGATGAATTATTTGAAGAAGCACTTCAAGTTGCCCGCGATCAGGTAGATGGTGGTGCACAAATCATTGATATTAATATGGATGAAGGAATGCTTGATGGCGTTGCTTCTATGGTAAAATATCTTCGATTGATTGCTTCTGAACCAGATATTTCCAAAGTTCCTATTATGATTGATTCTTCAAAATGGGAAATCATCGAGGCTGGATTAAAAAACGTACAAGGAAAAGCAATTGTAAATTCTATTTCTCTTAAAGAAGGAGAAGAATTGTTTATAGAACATGCGAAAAAAATCAAACGTTACGGTGCCGCGACAGTCGTGATGGCTTTTGACGAAAATGGTCAGGCTGATAATTACGAAAGACGTATCGAAATTGTAAAACGTTCGTATGATATTTTGGTTAATCAAGTAAAATTTAATCCACACGATATTATTTTTGATGTTAACATTTTTCCTGTCGCAACTGGAATGGACGAACACAGACGTAATGCAATCGACTTTTTTGAAGCAACAAAATGGATCAAAGAAAATCTACCACATGCGTTAGTTTCTGGTGGTGTTTCTAATGTTTCTTTCTCTTTTCGTGGAAATAATGCTGTTCGTGAAGCAATGCACACTGCATTTTTGTATCACGCAATTCAACATGGAATGGATATGGGAATTGTAAATCCTGAAATGATTGAGATTTATGATGACATTCCAAAAGATTTATTAGAACACGTAGAAGATGTATTATTAGATAGACGTGATGATGCAACAGAACGATTAATCGATTTTGCTGAAGGATTAAAAGGAATTACAAAAGAGAAGAAAAAAGACGATGCTTGGCGAGAATTACCTTTAGAAAAACGAATTGAAATCGCTTTAGTAAAAGGAATTACAGAATATATTGACGAAGATACTGCCGAAGCTTTAGAAAAAATAAAATCACCATTAAAAGTAATTGAAGGTCCTTTGATGGACGGAATGAATGTTGTTGGAGATTTATTTGGAAGTGGAAAGATGTTTTTACCTCAGGTTGTAAAATCTGCTCGCGTCATGAAAAAATCTGTCGCTTATCTTACTCCTTTTTTAGAGGATGAAAAACTAAGAAATAAAACAGAAAAAGAACCTTCAAAAATCTTAATGGCAACCGTAAAAGGCGATGTACACGATATTGGTAAAAATATTGTTTCTGTCGTTTTAAGTTGTAATGGTTTCGAAATTATAGACTTAGGCGTAATGGTTTCTGCTGAAAAGATTTTAGAGGAAGCTCAAAAAAATAAAGTTGATGTAATTGGCCTTTCAGGATTAATTACACCTTCACTTGACGAAATGGTACATGTTGCCAAAGAAATGAAACGCTTAAATCTTGATATTCCATTAATGATTGGTGGCGCAACAACTTCTAAAGCACATACTGCGGTAAAAATTGCACCAGAATATGACAAAGCAATTCATGTTTTGGATGCTTCGCGTTCAGTTACAATTTGTCAAAAATTAATTGGTACGCAACAAAATCAACTTTTAGATGAAACGGTAATAGATTACGCTAAAATTAGAGAAGGCTTCTTGAATAGAGCTGTTTCAAAAGAATATCTATCAATAGAAGATGCACGTAAAAATAAATTAAAAATTGATTTCGAGAAAAGTAAACCTTTCAAACCAAATAAATTAGGCATTTTCACACACACGGCTACTGTAACGGATTTAAAAGATTTTATAGATTGGACGCCATTTTTCAAAACGTGGGATTTACATGGTAAATTTCCTGCAATATTAGAGGATGAAATTGTCGGAACTAATGCAAAAGAATTATATGTTGATGCATTAGCGATGTTAAATAAAATTGAAACTGAAAATCTTGCAAAACCAAAAGCAGTTTTTGGACTGTTTAAGGCAAATACAATAAAAGATGATACGATAGAATTGTTTGATGAAAATGACAAAAAAATCAATGAATTCTATACAATTCGTCAACAAGCAAAGAAATCAAAAGGTCAACCAAATCTCTCTATCGCAGATTTTATTGCGGAAAAAGAATCTGGAATACAAGATTATATCGGTGCTTTTGCAGTTACAACTGGTCAGGAAATAGAAGATGTCGCGAACAACTACGAAAAAGAATTGGACGATTACAATTCTATCATGGTAAAAGCTCTTGCAGATAGACTTGCAGAAGCTTATGCAGAATATTTACACAAATATGTACGTACTGAAATTTGGGGATATGCAAAAGATGAAACGTTGTCTAATGATGAATTAATTGCAGAGAAATACAAAGGAATTCGTCCTGCACCAGGTTATCCTGCTTGCCCAGACCATTTAGAAAAAGAAACTATTTTCAAGATTTTAGAGGTCGAAAAAAATACTGGAATTAATTTGACAAGTTCATTGGCCATGTATCCTGTTTCTTCTGTTTCTGGTTATTATTTTGGGAATGAAGAGGCTAAATATTTTGGTGTTGGAAAAATAAAAATGGATCAAGTAGAAGATTTTGCTGAACGCAAAAATATGACTAAAGAATTAGCTGAACGTTGGTTGAGCCCGAATTTGGCTTAGAAATACTTGAGATCGTTGAAGATGCTTCGACAGGCTCAGCATGACAAAACTTAGAACTTAGAACTTAGAACTTAGAACTTAGAACTTAGAACTTAGAACTTAGAACAAAATTAAAAATGCGTTAGGGATTGTAGTGGAAATCCTTTGCTGAATAGCAAAGATTGTAACGAAAAGCCCGACCGAAGGGAACGCCCTAATAAATGGATGTAAGATTCTTGATATTAGATTTAAGATTTCATTAATTAGAATAAAAAATTAACTTAAATGAAAGTTACTGAACATATACACCGTGCGAATGGAAAACCTTTATTTTCTGTAGAAATTTTGCCGCCACTGAAGGGACAGGATGTGAATGCGACATTCAAAACTTTGGATCCTTTGATTGAGCTAAATCCGGCTTTTATAGATGTGACGTATCATCGTCAAGAATATATTTATAAACAGAAAGAGAATGGTTTGTTGAAACGTTATCAGGTCAGAAAACGCCCTGGAACTGTGGCTATTTGCGCTGCGATACAAAGTCATTATAAGATAGATGCGATTCCGCATTTGATTTGTGGTGGTTTCACGAAAGAAGATACGGAAGATGCGTTGATTGATTTGAATTTTTTGGGTATTGATAATGTTTTGGCTTTGAGAGGAGATCCGATAAAGACAGAGAAAAATTTTATTCCAGAAGCTGGTGGAAATGCCTACGCGTCAGAATTAATAGAGCAAGTAACGTCGCTAAATAATGGAAAATATTTGGATGATGAATTGCAAGAATCTCAAAAAATGGATTTTTGTATTGGTGTTGCTGGTTATCCTGAAAAGCATTTTGAATCGCCAAATCTTGGTATGGATATGCATTATCTGAAAGAAAAAGTTGATTTGGGTGCAGATTATATTGTGACACAGATGTTTTTTGATAATCAGAAATATTTTGAATTTGTGCGTAAATGTCGCGAAATAGATATTAACATTCCTATAATTCCAGGTATAAAACCGCTATCAACTTTAAGTCAATTAAAATCAATTCCTCAGAATTTTTATATTGATTTACCAGAAAGTCTTGCAATGGAAGTTTTGAAAGCAAAGGATAAAGAAAGTATAAAAGAAATAGGAATAGAATGGTGTATTAATCAGTGCCAAGAATTAATAGAATTTGGTGTGCCAGGTTTGCATTTCTACACGATGAGCAATTCTATCAATACGCAAAGAGTTGCGAATGCTATTTTTTAGCGTTACATATTTATATAAAAAATCTATTTTCTGTATATTTGGACCATAAAATAAATAACATTGATGATTCAAATTGAAAATTATTTGCAACGCGCTTGGTCAGATTCTGAAGATAATATAACACTAGATGATATTATTTTAGCGATTGACGAATTAAAAGAAATGGATGACGAAAATGACGCCATTTGGGTAAGTGTTATTGGTGATGATGAAAATATTGTAGAAGTCAGAAAAAATTTAACTCTTATTATTGATTTTGAAGATGATGAGTTAATAGAATCTAAGGCAAATTCTTGGGACGAAGTAATTGAATTATATAAATTATTACTAGAAAAAGATTTTGATCAAATTATTGAAAAAATTAAATAGTATCAACAATTAAAAAAAACGCACAATAAAAGTTCATTTGTTGTGAACAATATTTAACGCCTCGACTAGCTTCGAGGCTTTTTTCTTTCTACATACTACAATTTTATTCATCTTTAAGAATCAAATTTTATTTGTCATCAAAAACAAAATTGTATCTTCACATTTCAAATAACATGAAATGAAATTCGTTACCTTCTTAGATAACAACCTAGAAAAAATAGGACTTGTTGACCAAGCTACTATTTATGATTTAGAAAAAATAAATCCGAATCTTCCTAAAACTTTAACTGAATTATTAGCCGATGACGACTTCTCGTTTCCGATTTGTCAGCAAATAATACACGAAATCAATAGAGGATTATATAAAAATAAAATTGTTACCGAACCTCAAATTTTGGCTCCAATTCCACATCCTTCAAGTTTTAGAGATGCGTATGCATTTCGTCAACATGTCGAAACTTCTCGTATGAACAGAGGTTTACCGATGATTGAGGAATTTGATCAGTTTCCTGTTTTCTATTTTTCTAATCATCAAGCAATTCAAGGTCCAGGAAAAATTTTTGCAATGGAAAAACATTTTAATCGTATGGATTTTGAGCTAGAAGTTGCCATTGTTATCAAGAAAGAAGGAATGAATATAAATGCCGAAAATGCAGATGAATACATTGGAGGTTTCATGATTTTGAATGATTTGAGCGCGCGTGAATTACAAATGGAAGAAATGAAATTGAATCTTGGTCCTGCCAAAGGAAAAGATTTTGCTTCGATGTTTGGTCCATATTTGGTTACGCCAAAAGAGTTAGAAACTTATAAAGTCGAGCCAAAAGCTGGACATATAGGAAATTGTTATGATCTTGAAATGACTTGTTCTGTAAATGGAACAGAAGTTTCGAAAGGAAATTTTAAAGATATGCACTGGACTTTTGCTGAAATAATTGAACGTGTTTCCTATGGTGTAAAATTATTTCCTGGTGATATTATTGGCTCTGGAACTGTAGGCACTGGTTGTTTTTTAGAACTAAATGGAACAGGAAAACGTGAAAAATCAACATACGAAGAACAATGGTTACAGCCAGAAGATATTGTCGAAATGTCTGTAACTGGATTAGGAAAATTAATAAATTCTGTTCATCTTTATCAACATTAAATCTTTATTTCATGCAAATTACAAAATCATTCGAGCCAAATACTAAAACTTTTGACGATTTACTAAAACACGCTATTTCTCCACGCCCTATTTGCTTTGCAAGTACTATAGATAAAGATGGAAATGTAAATTTAAGTCCATTTTCTTTCTTTAATTTAATGGGACAAAATCCTCCTATTTGTGTATTTTCTCCATTACGAAAAATGCGAGACGGTTCTACAAAACATACGTTAGAAAATATTTGGGAACATCCGGAATGTGTTATTAATATTGTCAATTATTCTATTGTACAACAACAGTCATTAGCAAGTGTAGAATATCCAAAAGGTGTAAATGAATTTGTAAAAGCTGGCTTTACAGAATTGGCTTCGGAGATTGTAAAACCTCCTCGTGTTGCAGAATCTCCAATACAACTAGAATGTAAAATACGCGAAGTAATTTCGATTACAGATCAACCTGGTGCAGCTAATTTAGTAATTGCAGAAGTTGTAAAATTACATATTCACGAAGATTTATTAGACGAAGAAAACAACGTTTCACCTTACGATTTGGATTTAGTTGCACGTATGGGTGGTGATTTTTATTGTCGCGTAATTCCTGAATCTATTTTTGAAGTCGAAAAACCTACTCGTACAGTTGGTTTAGGAATAGATCAATTACCTGATGATATAAAAAATTCAAATTATTTAACAGGAAATCATTTAGGACAATTGGGAAATGTTGAAAATTTACCAACTGAAGAAATGATTGAAAATTTTAAATCTCAACTAAAAGATCGTTTAGATATTCAGAAATTCAAATCAGCCGAAGTACGTCATCAAGTTGCGAGTAAATTATTAGATCAAGGTGATGTAAATGGTGCTTGGTATTGGTTGTTAATGAATATTTAAAATGAAAACTGCATTAATTCTGGGTAGCACAGGTTTGGTTGGTTCTGTAATTTTAAAAGAATTATTGCATGATTCTTCCTATACTAGAGTTATTACACTTGTACGTAAACCTCAACCAATTCAACACGCTAAGTTATTAGAAATTACTACAGATTTTAATTCAGTACCCGATTTCAGTCAAATAAATCACATTGACACTATATTTTCATGTTTAGGAACTACTCGAAAACAAACACCAGATATGATTGCATATCGTAAAATTGAGATAGAAATTCCAATACTTTATGCTGAAATTGGAAAAACCAAGGGCATGCAAAACTTTCATTATATTTCTGCTATTGGCGCAAATAAAAATGCGTCTAATTTTTACCTAAATATAAAAGGCGAAGCAGAATATTTGTTAAAAAATTCGAACATTCCATCATTGCATATCTATCAACCTTCATTATTGACTGGAGAAAGAAAAAATTATCGTTTTGGAGAAAAAGTAGGTACTAAAATTTTTCCAATTATTGATTTATTTCTAATGGGAAGTTTAAGTAAATACAAAGCAATGAAAGTAGAAAATTTAGCAAAAGCAATGATAACTATTGATTCTAAAGATCAAATAAATTCAGTTTCCGTTTATCAATATGATGAAATAATGCAAAACTTAAAAAAATAAAATGATGATCTTACTAGCCATACTATTCCCTTCGATTTCATTTCTTATAAGAGGAAAAATACTAACTGCAATTTTATGTTTTGTACTTCAAATCACAATTATCGGATGGATTCCTGCAGCAATTTGGGCTGTTGCATCATTAATTGATTCTAGAAATAAATCTAGAATTAAAGATTTAAGAAGATAGATTTAAAACACTAAATTTCAATTAATTATAAATTTAATTAATTGTAAAATAAAAACCCATAAAGTAGTACAATATGTAAAACTTCATGGGTTATAATTTCTTACTTTTTTATATAAAGGATTATAAAGTATATTATAAAATCCTACTCTATTTAGTATGCAATTTGCATTTTAACTTTCTTATTCTTTACTTTTTCACCGTTTAGTTTTTTCAATAAATCAGGAACTTTTTGACGATTAATTGCAACATAAGACGTTGTATCTTTCACTTCTATAATTCCGACATCATTTTTCTCTAAACCTCCTTTTTTGAACAAAAATCCAACAATATCTACTTTATTTACTTTGTCTTTTTTACCAGCCGAAATATAAATTGTTTGATAAGGAGTACGTTCTGGTATTTTGTAAGTTCCACCTAAATTTTCTACAGGTAAATTCTCATTTACAAACGGAAAATGTTCTTCATTACTAATGATTAGATAAACAAATCCTTTCGCATTCATACGAGCTGTACGACCATTTCTGTGAATAAAAGCAGCTTCTTTTGGAGGTAATTGATAATGAATAATCGAATCAACTTCTGGAATATCCAAACCACGTGCAGCCAAATCTGTTGTAATTAAAACACGAACAGAATCGTTACGGAATTTCAATAAAGCACGCTCGCGCTCATCTTGTTCCATTCCACCATGAAAACTTTCACGTGCAATTCCTTTTTCTTGTAATAAATTACTAATACGGTCTACTGCATCTCGATGATTACAAAAAATCAACATACGTTTGTTACCTATTTTACAAATCAAATTAAACAAAGTATCTAATTTATCCTCAGAAATTGTATTAACCAATTTCATGTGTAAATCTGGTTTAACTTCGATATTTTTAAGATAACTTACTGTTTTTTCATCTTGTAAACCAACGAATTCTGGTATATTTTCCATTTCTGTTGCAGAAGTTAACATACGTTGTTGTAAACCTGATAATTGGTTCACAATAAAACTCATATCTTCTTGAAAACCTAACTCTAACGCTTTATCAAACTCATCTAAAATAAGTGTTTGAACAGTCGAAGGATCAAAATTTTCGTTACGTAAATGGTACGCAATTCTTCCTGGTGTACCTATCAAAACAGCAGGCGCTTCTAGCAACGTATTTTGTTCCACTTTTGTATTATGACCTCCGTAGCAGCACGTTACTTTATATTCTGTTTTCATTGATTTGAAAACTGATTCAATCTGTAAAGCTAATTCGCGTGCAGGAACCAAAATAAGGTATTGTACACCTTTTACATCTGGTTTTAAATCTCTGACAGTCGGAAGTAAAAAAGCCAATGTTTTTCCTGAACCTGTTGGCGATAATAAGATTAAATCTCGTTGATTTTCGGACATTTTGAATGCTGAACGTTGCATTGCATTCATATCTTTGATGCCCAAGTTTTTATAAAGTAAATCGATTTGCATGGTGCAAAATTAGGTGTTTATTACGAATTAATTCGTTTTTGTTTGAAGAGAAGTTTTATAATCATCCATAAATTCATCAAAAATATACATAATTTCGAAATGGTTTTTATCTAACGTATTGGCATCAAAGGAAACTACAGCGCCATACATTTGATTCCAGAATTTCATACGAGTTTGTAAAAATTTTTGATTTTCGGCATTAATATATTTTTCGCTATCTATAACTTTAATATTAATAATACGTTGACGAGGCAATTTTAACTCTTCTATTTCGGCTATATTTCCCCAAACTATGTAATTTAATTTTTGAGATGGATGAAATACAATTCCTTTTTTGTCAATCAAAACAATTAATTGTTTTTTAAGCAATTTCTTTATTGCAAAAACAACTAAAATTAAACTCGGTACAAACATAACAATACTAATTAGTTTTGCTGTAGCTGGCGAATTTACTTGATTAATATTAAGAAATAAATAAATAGAACAAAACAAAAAAATTAGACTTCCTATTAGAAGTCCCCAATTACTTCGTTGTTTGGCATAAATTTCGACTGAATTCAATTGTATATTTTTTGCAAAATTAATACTTTACAAGTTAAGATAAGGTTATTAAACACCAAAAGCTTTCGGATGAAAGCTCTTGGTGTTTTGATTGAAAATTTTATTCAAAAATTTCCTTGTATTTATTATTGTATTTTTGAAGTATAATTTTACGCTTAAACTTTAGTGTTGGTGTTAACTCTCCTCCTTCTACAGTCATTTCATTAGGAATAATTGCAATTTTCTTGATTTGCTCCCAATGCCCAAAGTTTACATTTAGTTTCGTTATTTCAGCTTCCAGTTTTTTCATGACAACATTACTTAGTTGAAATTCATCATGTGATAAATTATCTATTTCGGGAGCATTATTTTTTGCCCATTTTTTTAGATTTGGATAACTTGGAACAACAAATGCTGCAGGAAACTTTTCTCCTTCTCCAACAACCATCAATTGTTCTATAAATGGAGATTCTACCATTTTCATTTCAATTTGTTGTGGAACAATATATTTTCCTCCAGATGTTTTGAACATTTCTTTTTTACGATCTACAATCTTCAGAAATTTATCATCTACCCATTCGCCTATATCACCTGTATGTAGCCAACCATCTTTTATTTCTTCTGCAGTTTTTTCTGGTAAATTATGATAACCCATCATTACAGTATCTCCTTTTACCAAAACTTCTCCATCTTCGGCTAATTTTACTTCAACACCTTTCAATGGTGGACCAACTGTTCCTATCTTAACACCTCTTCTATAACAATTAACCGAAATAACTGGCGATGCTTCTGTTAATCCATAACCTTCATAAATTGGGATTTCGGCTGCTAAAAAAACACGTACAATTCGTTGCTGAATCGCTGCACTTCCCGTTACAATTGCTTTTAATTCGCCTCCTAAACCGTCATACCATTTACGTAAAACTAGCTTTCTGGCAATACTTAATTTTATATCATATAAAAGTGAACGTTGATCTTCCTCTAAAATAAATTGATCACCAACTTCTACTGCCCAATTAAAAATTTTATGCTTAAATCCTGTTAATTGATTTCCTGTTGCCATAATTTTCTCATATACTTTTTCTATAACACGAGGCACAGCGGTAATCATGTGTGGTTTTATCTCTTTTAGATTATCTCCAATTTTTTCCATTGATTCTGCAAAATAAATCGAGATTCCCATATAAACGTATAAATACTGAATTGTACGTTCGTAGGCATGACAAGCAGGTAAAAACGTTAATGCTCGATCATAAGCATCCAAAGGTGTTGAATATTCGCAAGCAATAACATCTGCAATAATATTTTTGTGCGAAAGCATTACTCCTTTTGGATTTCCAGTTGTACCAGAAGTATAAATTAAGAATGCTAAATCTTCATATTTTACTTGAGCAGAACGATTTTCTACTTCGATTATATCAATTTCTTGTCCTTTTTTGATCATCTCATTCCAACTAATTGTATTTTCAAATTCGTCGATTGAATACAATTGTTCTAATGATGGTAATTTTGTTTTAAGTAAATCAAGACGAGTATATAAATCTAAATTACTTGTAAAACATACTTTTATTGATGAGTCTTTAAAAATATATTCGTAATCATTGTCCGAAATATTAGGATAAATAGCGACTACAACAGCTCCAACTTGTTGTATTGCATAATCTATCATATTCCATTCTACACGATTTTCTGAGATTAAACCTACTTTTTCTCCTGGTTGAACTCCAATTGCAATCAAACCTTTTGAAATTTCATTCACACGGTCTAAAAATGTTTGGGTATTCATCGATTTCCATTCACCATTTTGCTTAGACACAAACATTGGTAAATTTGGAAACTTCTCCAGTTGACGTTTTGGTAAATCAAAAATTCTGGTTGCTTCCATAGCGCACTTATAGTTTTGTAATTTTGAAAAGAATTTGTCGAAAATAGATTAAAAAACTGAATTTTTCAAAATTTTATTTCATCGAGCCAGTAAAAATTAAAATCCCTCAATTCAAAACAAATTAAGGGATTTTATTATTTATAAATTTCTTCAAACTCAGTTTGATATTTTTTCAGAATAACTTTACGCTTCATCTTTAGTGTCGGCGTTAATTCATCGCTTTCTATCGTAAATTCATGAGGAAGAATAGCTGGTTTTTTAATTTGTTCCCAATTTCCAAAAAACTGATTGGCCTTTCGTACTTCTTGGTTAATTTTCTTATGAACTTCTGCTGTCGCTAAAAACTCTTCACGTGGAAGATTTACAATTTCTGGTGCATTCTGTTTTGCCCAATCTTTCAGATTAGCAAAATTTGGAACAATAAAAGCTGATGCAAATTTCTGAGAATCACCCACAACCATTGCCTGTTCTATAAAATCTGATTCTACTAATTTAGTTTCAATTGGTTGAGGAACAACATATTTACCACCAGAAATTTTGAACATTTCTTTCTTACGGTCAATAATTTTAAGGTAATCTCCTTCTACCCATTCGCCAATATCGCCTGTATACAACCATCCATTTTTAAGAACTTCGTCTGTCGCTTGCTGGTTTTTGTAATAACCTAACATTACATTTGGTCCTTTTACCAAAATTTCTCCATCGTCGGCTAATTTTATTTCAACATCTTTTACAGCATTTCCAACAGTCCCAATACGTGGACCACGATTATATAAATTTACCGCAATCAAAGGAGATGCTTCCGTTAATCCATAACCTTCATAGATCGGAATACCTGCGGCTAACAATACTTTTGCAATACGGTGTTGTAATGATGCACTACCCGATGCAATTGTAACCAATTCGCCTCCTAATGCATCATAAAATTTATCTAAAACTAATTTCTTAGCTACTTTTAATTTCAAGTTATAAACTAAACTTCTTTTCTTTGGATTTGGATCATAATCTTCGGCAACCGAAACTGCCCAGTCAAATGTTTTTTTCTGAATACCTGTTAATGAGCTTCCTGTTTTCATGATTTTTTCGAAAACTTTTTCCATAATTCTTGGAACAGCCGTCATGATATGAGGTTTTACTTCGTTTATATTTTCGCCAATTTTCTCAAAACCTTCCGCAAAATAAACCGTAATTCCAATATACAAATACGTATAAATTACCATTCGCTCATAGGCATGACAAGGTGGCAAAAATGTTAATCCGCGCGAATATTCTTTCAAAGGAGTTACTTCACGTGCCGATAAAAAATTAGAAACAATATTGTGATGCGACAACATTACACCTTTTGGTTTTCCTGTTTTACCAGAAGTATAAATTAGTGTTGCTAAATCTGAACCTTTAACTTTATTTTTGAAATAATCTAAATCTGAATCTGAAACAGACTCACCTACTTTCTCTAATTCTTTCCAATTACGAGAATCCTCAAATTCATTAATTGAAAAGATATAATTTAATGAATAAATTGAATCATTGAGTTTTGTAATACGTTCATACAAATTTTTTGTACTTACAATGCACAAATTAATCTCTGCATCATTAAAAATGAATTGATAATCTGCATCTGTAATATTTGGATAAATTGCTACAACAACTGCACCAATTTGCTGTATTGCAAAATCTATAACATGCCATTCGTAACGACTTTCTGCAATCAAACCAACTTTATCCCCAGGTTTTACACCTAAAGCTAAAAGACCTTTCGATATTTTACGTGTTTGTAGAATAAAGTCTTCCGTTTTTGTCGGAATCCATTTCCCATCAACTTTAGAAGAAAACATTTCTAAATTTGGAAATAAATCCGTCTGTCTATAGGCTAAATCAAATATTCTTGTAGGGTTATTCATCTTCTAACTATTATTCTCAAAAAAGAGTGCAAATTTGATGCAAATATTTCAGTTTTGAGGATATTTTTATAAAAAAAGCAAGATTTAGGATAATCTTGCTTTTTGTTTTCATCAAAAGGAATAAGTTTAAGAATAAATCTCGTTGATTTCTTTTTCGTATTTCTTCGCTATAATTTTACGTTTCATTTTTAGAGTTGGTGTTAATTCTCCCGTTTCTATTGTAAATTCATTTGGAAGAAGAATAAACTTTTTGATCTGTTCCCAATTTCCAAAATTTGAATTTAATTTATCTACCTCATCAGCTATTAATTGCTTTATTTTAGAGTGATTAATAAATTCTTCTCTCGTTACATTTAACAAAGAAGAATCATTCACTTTTGCCCAATCAAGACATGCATTAAAATTAGGAACAATAAGCGCAGCAGGAAATTTTTGTCCTTCACCAACAACCATTATTTGTTCTATAAATGAAGATTCTGAAAGCTTTGCTTCTATTTGTTGAGGAACGATATACTTTCCTCCAGAAGTTTTGAACATTTCTTTTTTTCGATCAATAATTTTCAGGAATTTTCCATCAATCCTCTCACCAATATCACCTGTATGTAGCCAACCATCTTTCAAAACCTCAGCAGTCGCTTCTGGATTTTTGTAATATCCAACCATAATATTTTTACCTTTTGCAAGAATTTCTCCATCTTCAGCAAGTTTTATATCAATATTAATCAATGGAATACCAACCGTCCCGATTTTCATTCCACGTTTAATACAATTTACAGAAAGACATGGTCCTGCTTCTGTCAAACCATAACCTTCGTAAATAGGAATACCTGCGGCTAAGTATAATTTCAATAATTTGGTTTGTAAAGTAGCACTACCAGAAGCTACTCCTTTTATATTTCCACCCAAAGCTTGTTTCCATTTAGAAAAAATCAGTTTTCGAGCTATTTTTAGTTTAAATTTATAGGTTGTAGAAAGCTTCGTTTCGTCTAAATCATATTGTTCGCCAAGAGCAATTGCCCAAAAGAATAATTTTCGTTTAACTCCTGTCAATTGTTCACCAGTTGCCATAATTTTTTCGTACACTTTTTCTAAAACACGAGGTACAGCTGAAAAAATTTGCGGTTGAACTTCTTTCATATCTTGACCAATCGTATCCATAGATTGTGCATAATAAATAGGCAATCCCATTTTTATATAAACGTACTGAAAAACTCGTTCGTATGCATGACAAGCTGGTAAAAATGACAATGCTTTATCATAAGCAACTACAGGAAAAGAATATTCTGAACTATCTACATCTGCCAATAAATTTTCATGCGTTAACATGACTCCTTTTGGATTCCCAGTGGTTCCAGATGTATAGATAATAGTTGCTAAATCTGTTGATTTTACATTATTCATACGTTCATCTAAAATTTCGTCTGAAATATCAATTCCTTTAGAAACTAGAGAAATCCAATTGGGTGTATGCGGATAAGTATTAAATGTATACACTTCGGAAACAGTTGGAATTTGATCTTTAATAGCTAACAAACGTTGATACAATTTATCATTACTTACAAAACAAAGTTTAATCTCTGCATTGTTTAAGATAAATTCGTAATCATTACCAGATATATTTGGATAAATCGCTACGACAACTGCTCCAATTTGCTGAATTGCAAAATCTAATAAATTCCATTCAAGACGATTTTCACTAATCAATGCAACTTTATCATTAGGTTGTATTCCACTCGCAAGTAAGCCTTTGGATATATTATTTACTCTATTTATGAAATCTTGTGTCGAAATTCCTTTCCATTCCTTGTTTTCTTTGTAATTAAAAATAGAAATATTTGGTGTATTTTTTTCTTGAAAACGAGGTAAATCGAATATTCTTTGTGGTATTGTCATACTCTTTTATTAATGCTACAAATTTCGACTATTTATCGGTGTTTTGAAAATTTCTGAATTTGTTTCTGAAAAAAATATTTTATATTGAAAATGAAAATACTAGAATACAAAATGGTTTATTTAGTTTGGAAATTTATTATATTCTAGAACTTGGCAACCGACATTGCTTAATTAAGTAACTAAAATTCGTAATTTTACAACTTAATTATTTGTAATATGGTGCTAACAACTTATCGTGAGGAAGATGAAGATTTCAAACTATTTTGTTTGGAAGGTGTTGAAGATATTGAGGAAGAAAATGACTCGCAAATTATTACTTTTCTAGAGCATCTTGCGCTAAATTTTGATATTGACAATGTATATAAAACCTGTGATGATATAGAAACTTTCGAAATAAGTTTGAGTAATTTATTATATCACGATCGCTTTTTTAAAGATTATAATATCATTTATTTAGTTTTTGAAGGTGATGATAATCTTTTAAAAATTGGTGATTATTACTATACATTAGAAGAAATTGCCGAATTTTTTGAAGGAAAATTAACAGATAAAATTGTTCATTTTGCAAATACAAAGATGTTGGATTTGGAAGACGAAACATTTCAGTATTTTTTAGATGTTACTGGTGCAAAAGCAATTTCTGGTTACATTAACCATTCTCCAGTTTTAAGTACAATTTTAGATCAATATTATTTTGCCTTAAACACAGAAATAGATGATGTTGTAGAATTGGTGCATATTTTGTTCGATAAACACGCAAATTTGTGTCAAAAAATGGGATTTAGATTATATCATTAAA
This sequence comes from Algoriella sp., assembly GCF_036647415.1. NCBI lineage: Bacteria > Pseudomonadati > Bacteroidota > Flavobacteriia > Flavobacteriales > Weeksellaceae > Algoriella > Algoriella sp. Next base: position 79,632 of record NZ_JAVXKG010000005.1, on the reverse strand, counting down.
CATAAAATCTCTCTATTTGAGAGGTTTTATGTTTATATCTTTTTTACATCTATTGTGCCTTATTTCCTTCAAAATGGATCATCCAATTAATTCCAAATTGATCTGTAAACGACGTATATAATTCAGCCCAAAATTGCTCTGCCAATGGCATTTCAATTTTCTGAGCATTTACAGTTAATTTTTCATATAATTTATGTGCTTCATCTGCTGTGGCTGTGTCTAACATCAAATACGTGTTACTGCCTTGACTTGCATTTCCACCGCAATCGCCAAAAGTATCAGAGCCCATCAACATTGTATTTTCGTTAATTAATAATGCCATGTGCATCACTTTATCTTTTGCCTCATCGGGAATTACAAATTCGGGATTCGCAGGCATATCACCAAAACGATGAATTCCGATATTCTTTGTATCAAAAACAGTTTCATAAAAGGTAAATGCTTCTTCACAGTTTCCTTCAAAATTTAAATATGCGTGTAATTTTGCCATAATAGTTTATTTTTTGTGGTTATTTTATGTTAATCTATACTTTATACCAACGATTCTCCATTTGCATCGGTTGTTAAAATTTCTGTCATATAATCTAAAAAAGGTTGAAGAACTAATACTGATTTTGCTACTTTCTGAGGAAAGTCTTTTGCTAATGTTTCTTCTTCTGTAAAGTTTTTGATAAATAAATATTGTTTCTTTCTTAATAGATCAATTCGTTCATGTTCTTTCGAAAATCCTTTGGGAGCAGATTTTACTTCTTCTCCTACAATTTCTCCAAATTCTTTTTGAATTGCTTTAGAAGTAACAATTTTTTGTAACTCGTCCGAAGCTTCAATTTCTTTTCGAATTCGTAATAAATCATCTCGTTCTGGTCCCCAAAATCCAACTCCAATAAAACAATTATTTGGTTGAAATTGAATATAAATTCCTCCTCTATTATATGGCTTTTTTCGACCAGTTTGCGCAGAAAAATGATTTTTATAAGGTGTTTTATCGTTAGAAAAACGAACATCTCTATAAATTCTATAAATTTTGAGCGGTTCTAATTCTTCTTTTTTCGATAATTCTTGATAAATCGCATTAAAAATAAGATCTGCTTCTGCTTTAGCTGTATCAAATTCGGCTTTGTGTTCGTTAAACCATTCTCGGTTATTGTTTTTTTCTAGTTTTTTTAAAAACGTATATATTTCTGACATTTTTATTACTTTTTTCGATTAACTAAGACACTTTCGTACAAATTAATCCATTGTTGTGGTGTTACTTTTTGAGCTAATTCTCCAATCAATTCAAACGGAATATCTTCTGGTTTTTTAAAACGAATACAACTTTTTCCCATGTCCAATTTCTTTTTTGAATGTTTAGGATACTCCGCTACAAACCAATTGTAAATTTCTTCATTCATATATAATCCCATGTGATATAGCGCTATAAAATTCTTCTGAGAAGCGATATTGATAAAAGGTAACGGCGATTTTGGATCGCAATGATAGCCATTCGGATACAAGGAATGTGGAACCACAAAACCAACATGACCGTAGCTTAATTCTAAAGAAAAACCATCTGGTAAATTGATTCTAAGAACTTCTATCAATTGTTCTATTGCTACTTTGCGATCAACAGGAATATTTTCTAAATATTCTTGTAAACTTGAGACATCGTACTGCATTATTTTTTGTATTTATCATGTACACCTTTTCCTTCTAAAATAAGTGATATTATTTTTTGTGAACGACTTATTTTTATCTTTTCTAGTTTTCCTTTAGTTAAAGTATTGAATGAAGTATTCAAATTATTAAACTGATTTAAAACACTTTAAAGAAAATATAATTTATTATTCCTCGCAAATTTCTTTTAATAATCGCAAAGCTTTTGTCCACATTTCTTTGTATTTTACTTCGTTCGTTTCAGAATCTTCAATTTCAATTGTACAAACCAAACGCGTATGACCTTCTACATCATTCAGTTTATAGGTTTCTAAAGTATTTTTCCATTTGTCAACTTCTGCTCCAGAGAGAATTTCTTCATTATTTTTTAAGATACCAATATGACGGATTACAATAGATTCGCCTAATTTATTTTCATCGATTATAGAAATCAATCCTGCAACTCCACCTTTTCCGTCGTCGGAAGTAAAGTAAATTTTAGAACCTTCGCTCCAATCACCTTTAAAATCTGAGGTTTCATTAAAAGGTTTTGTCCAAATTTTATACGAATCTTGCGATAACATAACTTTATGAACGTGTTTAGGTAGTGCGTAAATAATCTCTGTAAACGATATTTTTTTCATATTATTTAATTTAATTAAGTCATTATTTTGCTTTTTTATTCATTTTTAGTTTCAATGTAATGCTTAAAACTATTTAAAATTGCTTGCCAACCTTCTCGTTGCATTTCTTCAGAATTTTGATTTTCTGGATCAAATTTTTCTATGATTGTAGTAGAATTATTTTCTTCATTAAAATTAATTTCAACTTTACGACCATCAGCAAGATAATATCGAATAAATTGATTTGGTATAATTTCATCATATTTTGCTTCAAATTCAAACTGAAAACTACCATCTTTCGCTGCCATTGTACTTTTTAATGTTCCTCCTATTTGCAAATTATTTTCTGCTTTCGGACAATGCCAATCTGGTGAAGCCTGATTCCATTTTACAATATCATCTGGATTATTAAATGCAGACCAAACTTTGTCTAGCGGCGCATCAATTGTTATATCTACTGTAATCATATTTGTTTGGTTGATGGTTTTATAAATTATAATATGGTGTTTCTAAGTTTAATAGTTATTCATCGTAACTAATTTAATCAAAAAAAGTGTTCGAATTTTCGAATTCATAAAAAATAATTGAAACTTTATTAAATATTAATTTATCTGTAGAAAAAATTTCATTTTATATTAAAAAAAGCCAAAACTTATTTACTTTTATACTATTGTAAAATTTATTGAACAGGTGAAAAAATTAACATTAAAAATAACTCTACTTACACTTCTATTGGGAAGTACAGCTGGTTTTGCACAAGATGCAAAAGCTGATTCGGCATATGTGCGTAACAATTACGAAAAAATAGAACAAGTAATTCCTATGCGTGATGGCACAAAATTGTTTACAGCTATTTATCAGCCAAAAGATAAAACAAAACAATATCCCGTTTTGCTAAACCGAACTCCTTATACTGTTGCGCCTTATGGTACAGATGCATACAAGAAAACATTAGGAAATTTTCCTGCAGAAATGCACGAGGGATTTATTTTTGTATACCAAGATGTTAGAGGGAAATGGATGAGTGAAGGCGAATTTGAAGATGTTCGCCCTATCAATTCTTCAAAAAATAAAAAAGCTACCGATGAAAGCACAGATACGTACGACACACTAGAATGGCTTGAAAAAAATCTGAAAAACTACACAAAAAAAGCTGGAATTTATGGTATTTCGTATCCTGGTTTTTATTCTACAATTAGTTTAGTAAATTCTCATCCAACTCTAAAAGCAGTTTCACCACAAGCACCAGTTACTGATTGGTTTTTGGGTGACGATTTTCATCACAATGGTGTTTTATTTCTAAATGATTCATTCAAATTTATGTCTTCCTTTGGTGTAAAACGTCCACATCCAATTACGCCAGATAAAGGTCCAAAATCTTTTGATTATCCAGTCAAAGATAATTATCGTTTTTATTTAGAAAGTGGTTCTGTAAAAGAATTAAAGGATAAATACTTTCAAGATAATATCAAGTTTTATAATGATTTATTCGCTCATCCAGATTATGATCAATTTTGGCAAGATCGTAATGTACTTCCACATGTTACAAATGTACAACCTGCTGTGATGACAGTTGGTGGTTTTTTTGATGCAGAAGATGTTTATGGCGCTTTCGAAACCTATAAAGCAATTGAAAAACAGAATCCTAAAACGACAAATATTATTGTTGCCGGACCTTGGTTTCATGGCGGATGGGTTCGTAGCAATGGAAGTACTTTTGGTGATATGCAATTTGCATCGAATACAAGTGAGTATTATCAACAAGAAATAGAATTACCTTTTTTTAATTATTATTTAAAAGATAAAGGAAATTTTAAACCAACCGAAGCAACAATTTTTATAACAGGTTCTAATGAATGGAAAAAATTTGACACTTGGCCTCCTAAAAATATTACCACACAAAAAATTTATTTACAACAAAATGGTAAAATAGCTTTTGACAAAACCAATACTACCGCTACTTTTGATGAATATATTGCAGATCCAAATCATCCTGTTCCTTATCAAGGTGGCGTTTTAGAAACACGTGCCAGAGAATATATGGTAGATGATCAACGCTTTGCTTCTACTCGTCCTGACGTAATGGTTTACCAATCTGATATTTTAACAGAAGATATTACGCTTGCTGGTCCAATAATCAATCATTTAGTTGTTTCTACAACAGGAACTGATGCAGATTATGTTGTAAAATTGATTGATGTATATCCAGAAGATACGCCAAAATTTAATGAGAAATTAATGGCTGGTTATCAAAATTTGATTCGTGCAGAAATTATGCGTGGAAAATATAGAAATAGTTTCTCTAAACCCGAAGCTATGGTTCCAAATATAGAAACAAATGTTACGTATACAATGCCAGATATTGGACATACATTTAAAAAAGGACATCGTATTATGATTCAAGTTCAGAATAGTTGGTTTCCTTTGGCAGATCGTAATCCACAACAATTTATGAACGTTTACGAAGCAACTTCAAAAGATTTCTTGAAACAGACACAACGTATTTATCATACTTCTTATATCGAAATTCCGGTACTGAAATAAAAATAATCCAGCTAAATAGCTGGATTATTTTGTTATAATGTTATTTTTCCTATTTTTCCTTTATTACCCACTAAAATCACATACTTTTTATCAGGTGAAACCGTACATGTATTGTAACTATCTGTTGTAATATTTTTCCAATTATGACCACCATCTACAGAATAATCAACACCAGAATAACCACAAACCATTACTTTATCTTTACTAATTATTGTTACACCAGACTTATATCCTGTCGGATAACTCCATAAATCTTGAAAAACCAATTTCCCGTTTGTAATTTTAAATTTAAAAAAATTGTATTTTGAATCATTCGGTTTAGTAAAATCTCCACCAACCAAATATCCTAAATTATTCGTTGCATCATACGCCAAACCGTTAATTCCAGAAGTAGAACTTTTCGTTTTCTCTAACCCATACATTTGCCCTCCTTTTGGAGTATAATAATATACATTAGACAATTCTCCACCTGTTACAATCAACGCTTGCTTATCATCAACATACAAATTACTTCCACTTGATGCAAAAAATGCTTCTTTAGGATTTTTTAATCGCAATGGTTGTCCAAATAATGCTTTTGCAACATCCCATTTGCTTGTTGTAGTAGTCGATGAAGTCAAAATAAATGGCTTATCTTTTTCCATTGGATCACCAACAACAGTAATCTTTTTAGATTTTGAATCTACATATATCGCATCCAAAAACATACCTTTCTCAGTGTTTTCATAGACTTTACTCCATGATTTTCCACCATCTTTTGTTTCGAGAATATAAGCAGGAGAATCTATTCCTAAAGCCAAATAGTTATTTTTACCAATGACTTCTATATCTCTAAAATCTCGATTTTCGACAACTTTTGGATTAATCCAAGTGAATTTTTTTCCACCATCAGTCGATTTTCCTATCGTATTTTTAGAACCCGAAATAACAAAACTTGTTGAGTTTTCGAAAGCTAAACCACGGTAACTTACATCCGTTTTATCAGAATTTATAACTTGATACGTTTGTGCAAAAGAAAAAGAAGATAAGAATAAGAATAAATGTTTCATGTGTTAATTTTTCTCTACTAAATTAGCTTTAATTTTAATTATTTTAGCAATTATTTAATCAGAATTTATAAAACAAAACCAGAATTTATCTAAAATACAATATATCATTCAATGAAAAATAGAGAGCAAAAATTGAATCAAATTATTGATTGGGCAGAGCAAAATCCTGATGTAAGAGTCATTTTATTGACCAGCTCTTTGGTAAATCCACTTGCGAAGGTTGATGATTTTAGTGATTTGGACATTGAATTAGTTTTTGAAGATTTAACACCATATAAATACAATGACAATTGGTTGTCTTATTTTGGAAATCCAATTGCAAAAATGATGGATAATGAAGAGGCTTTTGACGGTTTTAATGCAATAAAAATGGTTTTATATGATGATTTTGTCAAAGTTGACTTCAAAATCTATCAAAAAGAGAAATTTGTTGAACTAATAAATCAAACAAATTTGCCATACGATTGGGATATTGGTTATAAAATATTAGTTGATAAAGATGATTTGACAAAAAATTTGAAACAACCAACTTACACTGCTTCTCTTATAAAGAAACCTACAGAAAATGAATTTGAAAAACTGAATGAAGATTTTTTTTGGGATGTTACTTACGCTGTAAAATCATTGGCTAGACAAGATTTATTTTATGCAAAATTTATCATCGAAAATAATTTGAGAACAGAATATTTTGTTCCGATAATTGAGTATTATATTGGATTAGAGAATGATTGGAAAGTGACAACGAACAAACATGGACGATTTTTCGAGAAATACTTATCACCAAATGATTGGCAAAAATTAAAATTAACTTTTGCAGGAAATGACATACAAGAAAATTGGAATTCTCTCGAAATTATGATTCAATTATTTAGTGAATTTAGTGAGAAAATTGCGTTACATTTTAGCTACAATTATCCCGAAAAATTAGCACGCGATATTTCCACTTATTTTATGACAATTCGAAATAATTCGTATCAAAAATCTGAAGATAAATTGTAAATAATATCGATTATTATTACTTATTTTTGTCTTGAAATACCATAAAATATGTTCGATTTTAGACTAAAGGTTTTTGATACTGTTGCACGACGTTTAAATTTTACGAAAGCTGCAAATGAACTTAATATTACGCAGCCAGCGGTAACAAAACATGTCAAAGAAATTGAAAACTACCTGAATATAAAGCTTTTTGATCGTAATGGAACCAAAATAAAATTGACAAAAGCAGGTGAAATTTTACTTCAATATACCGACCAACTTTTTACTGTTTATCGTGATATGGAATTTGAAATAGCTCAATTAAAAGAACATCAAAAAGGTAGTCTACGAGTGGGTGCAAGTACTACAATAGCGCAATATGTTTTACCCACAATTTTAGCAAAATTTCATCAACGATATCCCGCAATTAAAGTTTCTTTGGTTATTCAAAATTCAGAAAAAATTGAAGACTTATTATCTCAAAATAAAATTGATTTAGGTTTAATAGAAGGTCAAATTAAAAATAGAAATTTTCATTACTTTCCATTTCTCAAAGATGAAATTGTCTTAGTTGCTCGTTATCATCATCTTTTAACAAAGAAAAATACGTTAAAAATAGAACAATTAGAAACAATTCCTTTCGTTATGCGAGAGCCTGGTTCGGGAACTTTAGAAACAATTGATCTAGCCTTGAAAGAAAAAGGTGTTAAATTAAACTCTCTAAATATAGAAATGCAATTAGGTAATACAGAAAGTATAAAAAATTATCTTTTACACTCAGATGCATTGTCTTTTCTATCAGTTCAATCTATTTTACAAGAGCTTAAAAATCAAACATTGGCAATAATTGATGTCAAAAATCTAACAATTAAGCGTGATTTTAATTTTATTTTACCAGAAGGTGAACAATCTTCTATTGGAAATTTATTTATTCAATTCACAAATAGATATAACTTAAAGTAATAACAAATTACTTTTTATGATTTCTTTTAGAATAATAACTGTCGGAAATTTGTCCTATAAAATTATTCATAATGAAATTCATTCAATCAGAAAAAAATCCGCTACCAAGTTTTACATCTAAAAAAATAATCTTTATAATTTGTGCTATTCTTTGCGCTTTACCCGTTGTTTCTTCTCCAGTAGCTTTAATAATTGGTTTTATCGTTGCACAAATTATTGGTAATCCTTACGAAATACAATCTCGAAAATTTTCTGGTATTTTACTTAAATTTGCTGTTGTTGGATTAGGTTTTGGAATGAATATTTTTTCTGCAATAAAAGCTGGTAAAGAAGGTATTATTTTCACAATAATCAGTATTATTAGCTTGATGTTTTTAGGATATTTATTAACTAAATTCTTCAAAATAGAAAAAGTAACAGGTTATTTAATTTCTGCTGGAACAGCGATTTGTGGAGGAAGTGCAATTGCAGCAATCGTTCCAATTACAAATGCAAAACCAAATCAAATTTCGGTTGCATTAGCAGTCGTTTTCACATTAAACTCTATTGCATTACTAATATTTCCTGCATTAGGACATCTATTCAACTTGTCTCAACACGATTTCGGGTTATGGTGCGCAATCGCAATTCACGACACAAGTTCTGTAGTTGGTGCAGCAAGTAAATACGGTGAAGAAGCCCTACAAGTCGCTACAACAGTAAAATTAGCACGTGCATTATGGATTATTCCATTATCATTTTTAACCTTATTATTTTTTAAAAATTCAGCTTCTAAAATTAGTATTCCTTGGTTTATTGGTTTATTTCTAGTCGCAATTTGCATCAATACTTATGTTCCGTTTGTACATAAAATAAGTCCATTTATCATTAGTTTATCAAAAGCTGCATTAACATTAACGCTATTTTTAATCGGAACTAGTTTATCGTTTAAAATGATGAAAAACATAGGATTTAAACCTCTTTTAATGGCAATTCTTTTATGGTTTTTTATTGGTATTGGAAGTTTAGTAATGATTATGAAATTTGGTTAACAATATATTATTTACAACAAAGAGCTTCAATATAAATTGAAGCTCTTTGTTTTATTTCATTACACCTATTTGCTTAAGAATTTTTTCTTCATAGGGATCAATTGAGAATTGCTCGAATTTTACAAAATCTTTTCCATTTTTTAAATATCCTTGTTGATAATTTTGACGAATTACAGGTTGATTTTCATAACTTTCAAGAATTGGCAATTCTGAAATCGCGTCTAAAATCAATTGATTTTGTGTAGAAATCAATCCAAAATGCATCAAATTATTATCTTTTGATAGGAAATAAGGAAAATAAGCCAAAATATCTGGTCGCTCTACTTGATGAGTTGTGATTTGTCCAAATGTTGCAAAATTTTGATCTACTGGCGTCAAATAGTCGTATTTATAATCAATTATTAATTGATTATTTTTATCAATCATTCCCCATTTTCCATTTTGTTCTACTCCTGCCAAACCTGCTTTAAAATCTGTACAACCATCATATAAAAATGGTATAATAACGTGATTTATCAAATCTATAAAACCCCATTTTCCGTCTTTTTTTACGGCACAAATATTTTCTATAAAATCGCTTGTTATCTCATAATCAAAAGGAATTAAAATTTGGTTAGATTTTGTCACAAATCCCCACTTATCATTTAGTTGTGCACTGTAAGCATTTACAGTTGTTAAAACTAATTTTTGATATTCGAAAGGAATAATTACATTTCCTTCTTTATTAATAAGTCCAAATTTATTTTCTATAGAAATTGGTGCCAAACCATTGCGATCAAAAACTGTTAAATCGTCAAAAGTGGTTATTTCTTTATGAACAGAATCATTAAACTGATCGGTATCTTTTGGTGCTATTTTCTTCATCTTTTTCTAACTGTTTGCAAAGCTAGTTAAACGTTACGAAAATTGATAAACATTTATTTACAAAATATCCGTTTGTAATCGCCTTTTGAAATAATAATTCTTATTTTTGTTGAATAACGCTTAAAGTACAACCTATGAATATTTTTACTAAACTGTTTTTTACTGCAAGTTTTATTACAAGTAGCTATGCTGTAGCCCAGCAAGATAGCATACACATTATTGATTTACCAACTACAATTAATAAAGATTTTTCTTTTGATGGACTTTGGAGAATTTCTAATGATGGTAATACAGTAAATTACAAAATTTCTGGTGGAAAATTAACCAACAATACACCAAAAATAAGTGATCCACTTTACTTAGACTTATATTTTGTTCCTTCAAATTCCACTGTCAATTTGTATAATTTGCCTAATAAAATTAATACTACAGCAGAATTAGGTACGTTAGAAGGAAATGGTACAAGTTTTAATAATGTAATTATTACATTCAAAAATTCAGACATTCGAACTTTGAGTAAAGGAAATTACACACCAGTTTTATTACTAAAAGAAAAAACAACGGGCTCGATTATAAATTATAAAATCTTGAGTAATAAAATTACTTTAGAGCCTAATGAGACTATTCCGTTAGAACCTAATGAAATTATTATTAATAAAGAAATAGTGACTGAACCTATACCAGTTACTACTCCAAAAGAAGAGGAAGAAACTTTTTTTTATACTGAACCTTTAGATGCATCTTTGGCTAATATCTACACAAGTGTTGGTAGTACTTTAGATATCGAAGATTCAAATAAAAAGCTTAAACTAGTTGGAATTTGGCGACTAGAAGTTAATTTCCATGATTTAACAGTAAAAATTGATGGAATAAACAATGCAATTCAGAATTTAAATTCTGAATCGACAAAGAAGTTAAAATTATTAGTTTATTTTTCTAATCAACCAATAAAAGACAATAACCAAGTTGATGGTTATGAATTATTGAATATTGATGTTTTATCTATTTCAGGAAATACTAAAATTGAAAAACCCGTTTTCACTTCTAATATTACAAAATTAATTCCTTCTGGAGAATATTATCCAATCTTAGTTTTAACAGAGCAAAATGACGAAGGAAAATATATCATCAAATCAACATTGAGTTTCGGTGATAAATACATTTGGGAATAAAATTATCTTATCAAATATAAAAAAGGAACTGATTATTCAGTTCCTTTTTTTGTTTGGTACAAATAGTAAATTAATTCTACATATTTGCTATAACTTATAGTACCTTCTTGATCATTTACTTTTAGAAATTGATTATTTAATTCGCTAAATGTATCACTTGTTTTTCCTTCATATTTTGCATAATAATCTATCTCAGCTTTTCTATCTGCTACAATTTTTGGGTGCATATTATCTAACTCCATTTTAACGAAATATGGATCAGATTTATAAATAGCTCCTAATAATGAGTAAACACTTTTGTAATAAACAGCGTAATTTATTTCTGGATTTTTAGATTTACTTCCTAAATAATAAGCCAAAAAATTTGCTTCACTTTCCGAAGCGAATCCCATTTGATGCCCATATTCGTGAAACATCGTAGAAGGTTGTTTTAGGTTTGTATTATATTCATTTAGATTAGCTTCCACAGAAAAAGGATTGTAATAACCCAAAATTCCTAAATAGTTTTGAAGCATCGAAATATTAGATAATTTATAATGTGCATGCTCTAAAAAGCGATAATTTTTTAACCAATTTAACTCTTTTACATGAACTTGTAATTTAAAAAACGCTGTATTATAATCATTTAAATTCGATTCAAATTGAACTGTTTTCTGACTTGAATGATTAATCTGATTTCTAGAATAAATTGCTTTATTCAATTCCTCACAATAAATAGTTTTCAGAGTTTTTGGATCAATTTTAATCTCTTTCAAGTTAAAACTCAAGGTTTCTTTTTTATACATAATTCCCCAAGCAAACATGTAAACAAAGTAAATTACATTAATAAAAATGAATATTTGAGTAAGTAATTGTGGTAATTGTTCTCTTTTCTTGAACGAAATTTTGATCAATTTCACTAAAAAATAAATAGCTATAAAAGCTAAAAATAAATAAAAAATTTCGCCTACAGGAAAAGATACCTTATTTGTAATTCTTGCAACAAAACCAGAAATTGGAAAAGTGATGTAATGAATAATAAAATTATTTACTTGCTGAAAGGAAAATAAAATTGAATAAGCTATAATTTGTAAAATAAAAACACATAAAACAATAACCGTTCTACTCCACTTCTTTTGCATATTGATTTGCAACATAACTAACATAAATTAACTGAAACGTGTGATATAACATAATTGGAATTAAATAAATTCCGAGATCACCTGTAAAAAGTACAGCTGCAATAACTGAACCATGAACCAATGATTTTTTGGTAGAACAAAATTGAATTGTAATATCATCTTCTCTATTAAATTTCATTTTTATCGCAATCCATTTAGAAAAATTAAAGACAACAAAAAATAAAATAATAACAATAACTAGTACAATAAGTAAAGGATAAAGACCTATTTTATTGAACAATCCGTCCAAAAATGTATGACTAAAACTATTATAAACAATTAGAATAATTGTAAGCTTATCCAAATTAGAAAATTGTTTTTTATACTTATTATAGAAATTTCCTAAAAAAGGCTGCGCAAGAGCACCTAAAATTACAGGTAAAATAATTTTTAAGATTAAATCTAAAAATGTTGACATTAAATTGAAATCTCCCCCATTTTTAGATAAGAATAAACTCATCCACAAAGGAGTTACAACAATACCTATAATACCAGAAATACTTGCATTAAAAATAGCGCTTGGTATATTTCCTTTTGCGATAGAAACCATAACAACTGATGAAGAAACGGTACTTGGCAAAGTTGCTAAATAAAAAATAGCAACAAATAAAGTAAAATATGTCGAGTCTAATTTTACAATTGGATAGCCCAACAAAACCAATAACGGAAATAAAATAAATGTAATTGATTGAATTAAAATATGCATTCGCCAATTTGCTAAATCTTTGAAAACTTCTTTCCAATTTAATTTCAATCCATAAAAGAAAAAGACTAAAACAATACCGATATCTATAATCGTATTTAGGTTAAATGATCCATAATTCCATAAACTAATTTTTGGAAAAAAGTAAGCGACGAGAATTGCTACGAACAGTGAAATGATAAATGGATCGGGTATTTTTTTCAGGAATCTCAAAATTAAATATATTTAAAAACAAAAATAATAAATCCTATTAATAGAAAAACTTTGAAAGACTAATATTTTGATTATTAGATAATAAATCGTCTTTAAATAATTGTTATTTTTTTTTTAGATAGAAATGTTTTTATTATTATATTTGTGTTTCAAACCTAAATCTAATCTTATGAATACATGCCTGCAATGCAACCAAACATTGTTTGGTCGTAAAGACAAAAAATTTTGTAACGATTTCTGTCGAAACTCGTACAATAACAATCTTAACAGGGATAAAGTAGAAGTTGTTCGAAATGTCAATAATCGGTTAAGAAGAAATAATCGTATCTTAAAAACTTTATTGGAAGAAAGTGCGCGTTCAGTTTCTAAACTTGAACTTAATTTGCGTAACTTTGATTTTAAGTACATTACAAATGTAAGTGATACAAAACATGGTACAATTTTTTATGTGTACGATATTGGCTATCAAAAATTAGACGACGAAAATTATTTATTATTTCAGGAATAAATTTTTATTTTTTTATTGAATAAAGCGTGTTAACTTAGTTAATGCGCTTTTATATTTTATAGATGATTTGAACTTATTTTAAAGAAAAAATAAGCGCTTATCAAAACATAAAAAAATATCCGAAGAAAATGAATTCCTTCGGATATAAATATTATTTAATTCCTGTTAATTTGTCTTGGAACTAGTCACGTATTTACTCTTATTAAAAATATAAATGAGATAACTACCTATAATTAAAACAACCGAAGCTCCTATCAACCAAAATGTTCGGTACAATTTCAAGGGTTGTTCTATTATTTGGATTTCAGATAGATAATGATCTACTAATCCCGAATTAGGATTAATTTCTATTAATTTCTCTAACTCTATAATTTGTAATGCACTAACATTTCTGTAGCTGAAAAAAATATTGACAGCTATTACTAGTAACAATACAAACATTACAAATAAAGTAATCTGAATTCGAGTTAATCTAATCATATTCTATAAATATAAAAAAGCCTAATCTCGCGATTAAGCTTTTGTTAATTTTAATGTCCTCCTTCTGATTTTACTTCATCAAGATTGATTCCTTGTTTTTTTAATAAAATTGGAGATATAATTGCATAAAATACTAAGAATGCAAAACAGATAACTCCTACTATATAACTAAAGTGAATAGATGTTGCGTCTGCCAACATTCCTTGTAAATAACTTACAACTCCTCCTCCCATAATCATCATAATCAAAAAGCTACTTCCTTGCGATGTATTTTTTCCTAAACCATTAATTGCTAAAGCAAAAATACATGGCCATAGTGTGCTACAAAATAAACCTACACTTGTTATTGCGTATACAGAAACTAAACCTGTTGTATTCATACCAATTAATAAAGCAATAATTCCAATTGCAGAGAATGTTAGTAACATACGTGCTGGATTTCCCTTTGTAGAAATATCTGCAATAATTAATACTAAAATAAATACAGCATAAAATAAAAATGGTTTTAATTCATGACCAGCCAAAAAGTTTACCAACAAGAAAACTCCGAAAGCTAAATATGGTGCTACAAATTTCAAAACCATTGTTTTAGATTTGTCTAAACCAAAAGCTTCTGCTGCACCACCCCAACGACCAATCATCATACTTGCCCAATAAAGCGAAACATACGGTGTTACCTGTGATATTGTAAATCCTAATTCGTTTTCCATATATGCTGGTAAATTACTTGCTGTAGAAACCTCTACACCAACATATAAGAAAATAGCAATCATTCCTAAAATTAATTGTGGATATTTTAATGCAGAAGAACGATCTTTATGAGAAACCGTGTCAACACTATCTTCTACTTCTTGTTCTGGATGACTTGGTAACGAAGAAAATTTCAAGAAAATAGCAACTGCTAAAAATGCTAATCCTAAACATAAATAAGGTGTTTTTACTGCTTCGATACTCAAATTAGAATCTCCGTTAGATGCACTTCCAAAAATTGCATACGCAACAATTAAAGGACCTATTGTTGTTCCTAAATTGTTAATTCCTCCAGCTAATGTTAATCGCTGTGAACCTGTACTTGGATTACCTAATGCAATAGCTAATGGATTGGCAACAGTTTGTTGCAACGAAAATCCTAAAGCAACAGTAAATAATCCGGCAAGCATCAATGGATAAGACTCCAAATTTGCTGCTGGTATAAATAATAAAGTTCCTAAGGCTGATATTAATAGACCTAAAGACAAACTATTCTTATAACCAATTTTATTGATTAAATCTTTTCCCATAATAGCAGATACAATCATATAAATAATTGATCCAACTGTGTAAGCAATATAAAAAGCTAATGATACAAATTGACTTTCTCCTTGCGATAAATCAAAGGCTTTTTTGAATACTGGAATTAGAATATCGTTACTTGACGCTACGAATCCCCAAAAGAAAAAAACCGTAACCAAGGGAATAAATTGTCCCCAATTTGTTTTTTGTGTTTGACTCATGTTTATGTTATAAAATGGTTTAATTGTTTACTAATTTAATTATCAACTAGATTATAAATATATGTTAATTAAAATTTAAATTACAAATAGTTTATTGTTTTTTATCCAGAAAACCTTCTGAAATTGCTAATCTACTATAATTCTATTGTTTACTTTTTGAGATTGAACGATGGATTGATTGATAAACTCAAAAATTTGATTCAAATATTCTTTTTTTAACCCAGACCACTCATGTTTTCCCGAATTAGAAAAGATTGATAAAGATGCTTGACGATAATTTCGACTCAAATTTTCTAAGGTTTGAGAACCTGCCAATGGTAAAAATCCTGGTTGATTATCTAAACAACTTCTATGTGGTGCATTATTAGATGGCACAACATCATCACTCAAACCATGTATAAAAACCGTTGGTAAAATGTTCGACTTCGTCACATAACGATCATCCACAATAGCTCCTGCGTAGCTTACCAAACCATCAATTTTTACTTGATCGAATTGATTTCCGTACCATAAATCTCTCAAATAATATGCATTCAGAATTGCTTCTGCTCCTGCACTACTTCCACCTAAAATTAACTTATTGATCGAGAATTTTAAACTTTTTTGATTATTCTGAATATAAGACAGTGCACTCAAAACATCAAAAGAGGCTTCTTTAAAAATCGACAACTTTTCTTGTTTCGGCAAATCACAACCAAAACCAGCCGACGAATTCGCTAACAATCTATATGAAATAGATATTGCTATGAAACCTCTTTCTTGAGCATCTTTCATTCGTTCAACTTCCTGTACATCTGCTCTTGTTCCTCCCGAAAATCCACCACCATGTACCCACGCAAATACATTGTATGATTGGTTTTCTTTATAATTTTTGGGATAATAGATATCAAAAGCCAAATTATTTTTTGTATCGTAAGTGATTGTTTTCTGACCATAAGCAAAACTCATTGTCATTAACATCGAAACTATGTATTTCATTATTTTACATTTTGTATTTTAGTTCGCTCACTAATTCCGTTTTCATTAAATGCTTCAATTTGAAAGAAATATTCATCAGAAAAATCCATTCCTGTAAAATAATATTCGGTATTATTATAAACCATAATACTACCATATAATTTATCCGATTTTTTTCCGAAATAGATGACATAACCGTCTGCATCTGCATTCTGTTTCCATTTCATCCAAGAACTTCTTCTTTCTCCTTTCTTCTCTGGATCTGTTCGTAAAACCACAAAATTCTCTACCATATTTGGTTTTTCACCGTTTCCTTTTCCAAAAATTCGGAAACCTGAAATAGCAAATTTACCTGTCGGCATTTTATGATTTTCTAATTTAACGTAACGATATTTGACCGGTTTTTGAAATTCAATATAATCATGTGGAACATCTTTTGTATTTTTTGATTTATCTAAAATGATATTCCAATTCTTTAAATCATTAGAACCATACACAACATATTGATGACTTTTATTCAAAGTTTTTCCTAAAAATTCAGCATCTTGATCTGCATAATTAATTTGTATTGCATGAATTGTTAATTGATCTTCTAAATCAGAAATAATAAATTCGCCTTTATTAGATGTTTTTGCCGACCAATATGTTTTTATATTTTCATCAACAGAATTATTTGCTTTATAACCTCCTAAAGTTGAAGAAACTTGTATTGGTTTATTGTAATTTAAAAGCATCCAACCTGGTGTATTATTTTTTGTATGATCTACAGTTTTAGTTGGTAAAAACGTTGGGTAATCACCATAAGCTGTGTTAGAATATAAAACTCCATCTTGATCAAAACCTGAAGGAAATAGTACATTTCGACGTTCAAAATTATTTTTCAAAGAAATTATTCCGGTTGTTACATGCCACCAATTTTTGTAATTATCCATAAATGTAGCGCCATGCCCTGCTCCTCGTATAAAACCACCCGGTTTATATGAAAATGGGTTGTGCGATTGATACTTAAATCCACGTAAAGGATGATCGCTCACATAAACACCATCTCCATAGCCAGAAAATTCTGTTCCGGGTGCTCCATACTGTAAATAATACTTCCCTTTGTATTTCGTCATCCAAGCTCCCTCCATAAAAGGTTGCAAAAATGTATTGTCATTATATTCTCCAAAACGTTCCCAACCGTGAATATGGTCACTCAAACCAAATAATTCGATTTTTTCTCCAATCGGTTGAAATGTTTTTCTATCTAATTCTTGACCATATAAGGGATATAAATTACTTGATCCCCAATAAATATAAACTTTATCAAATTCTTCATCATAAAAAATATCGGGATCCCAAGCGCCAACTTGAAAATCATCAACCAAAGGTTCCCATTGATTATTTTTAGGATCAGAACTTTTCCATAATGTAAATTCTTTCGTGTGTGTAGAGCCAATTACAACTAAATCATCTCCAATTGATCTTACTGCCGGAGCGCAAAGTTCATCATACACTTTATTTTTATCACGTAAAAATTTACGCGAAATAAAATGCCAATCTGACAAATCATCACTCCACCAATATCCCCATTGATTGGTAGAAAATAAATAATATGTTCCTTTATGATTTACGATAACAGGATCTGCTGTAGCACGATGTTTTCCATTCTTAGCAAACTCTGGAATTGGCGTATAACCATAATCAATATTCATGGGATTGGCATATGTTTTATTTTGAGCGAATCCCAAAATTGCACACTGAATAAAAGCGAGTGTAAGAATGTTTTTTTTCATGATTACGAAATAATTATTGTACTGATAGAGTGTTCTTGCGAGTTAACTTCTACCGCTTCACCTTCTATCCACAAATTATAATTATATGGTTTATCTGTTTGATTCATTACAACCACTACAACTTTTCCGTCTTTATTCACAAACGAAGTCGTCATCAAATCTGAGCGATTAGAAGAAGCCGCAATTCGTTGCGCACCTGGACGAATAAATTTAGAAAACTGACCTATGTAGTAAAATGAATTGGTATACGTTACTTTTCCATTTCTTGTATCACCGTGAACAGGCGCAAAACAGAAGTTTCCTACGTGATTTGGTCCACCTTTTTCATCTAACAAAACATTCCAATCTGTCCAAGCAACAGTTCCAGAATTGAAATCATTCATCATATTATAACCATATTTTTCACCCAAAGTCCAATTTCCCATTTGATCATAATCAAATTGTTCTTTACAACCTTCTGTAAAAATTAGATTTACATTAGGAAAAGCTTCGTGAGTTAAGGCTACATTGTTGAATAAATTTGCACTTCCATTCCATGTTTCATACCAGTGAAAACCTACTCCCCAAACATATTTCGCTGCTTCAGGATCATTCAGAATTGTAGAAGCACGTTGATAAATTAAATCGCGGTTATGATCCCAAACAATGATTTTTTTATCTTGAAAACCATTTTTATGAAATGTTGGTCCTAAATTATTTTTTAAGAAATCGCGCTCTTCATCTGCCGTATAAATACAAGATTCCCAAGTTTGCGTTGCCATTGGCTCATTCTGAATTGAAACACCCCAAATTGGTAAACCAATTTTCTCATAATTCTGAACAAATTTTACAAAATAATTTGCCCAAGTTTGATAATATTCTGGTTTCAGAGAACCACCTTTCAGCATGCTATTATTTGTTTTCATCCACGCTGGCGGACTCCACGGACTTGCATACAAACGGTAATTTTCTTTCATTTCGGCTTTCGCCATTTTTATCATCGGAATTTTATAATTCAAATCATGCGTAATGTCAAACGATTTCAATTCTTTATCATTATCTTTTACATACGTGTAACTGTCGCTGGAAAAATCGCTCGAATTTATCGTTGTTCTAATCAATGAATATCCAATTCCTTCCTTGTCGCTATAATATGCTTTGATAATTTCTTGTTGTGTTTTCTTTGGTAATTTTGCTAAAACCTCAGCCGAAGCATCTGTAATTGCACCACCAATTCCTTCAAATTTCTGAAATTTACGTTTCGGATCTATAAAAATCGCAATATCAGTTTCTTTTGGTTGAGGAAACTTTTTTACAGCAAATTTTTCTGTTGATTTCGAAATACGTTGATTGGTATTTTTAGCTGTTGTATAGATTTCAATTTTTTTGTTAGATAATTTAAAATCTTGTGCATTTACTGCCAAATAATTGAACAATAAACACGTAATAAGTGGATATTTTAAGTGTGATTTTGTCATAATTTTATTGAATTAAGAATTTTGCTAAAATTGGTAAATGATCTGATGGATATTTGAAATCGTAGAAATCATCAATTGTATTGAAACTTTTACAACTTACTTTTTCGTTCTTTTTATAAAAAATATAATCTAAAACTTCAGTTCCTTTTACATTAAATTTGAAATCTTCCCATGTAAAATCTGGTCCATAAACCATTTGCGCATTAAGGCGAGTATCTAAATATTTGTTTTGAATATATTTTACAGAAGCATCATCATGATTCATATTGAAATCGCCCATAAAAAATGTTGGAACGTTTTTCTCTTTTGTTAATTGTTGAATTAAATTATCAATCATTTCCAACGATTTTTGACGTGCAACTTTTCCTACATGATCAAAATGTGTATTAATTATCCAAAAAGATTTCTTTGTTTTCTTGTTTTGAAATAATCCATAAGTGATAATTCTATTGTAGGCTGCATCCCAACCTTTCGAAACTTTTTCTGGTGTTTCTGATAACCACAATGTCTTATTTTGCAAAACATTGTATTGGTCTTTTTTATAAAAAATTGCTGAATATTCTGCATTAGAATCCTCTGAACGAGGTTTACCTATAAAATCTAATTGCGGATTATTTTGTTTGATAAACTCTAATTGTGGAATCTGCGCTTCTTGTACGCCAATAAAATCGGCATCGTAATAATTGATTAAATCAACTAATTTTTGTTTGCGAATATTCCAATGATTTGCTCCATCGTCAACAGAGGCTAATCGAATATTATAAGACATGATGTCTAAGCTTTGTTGTGCAAAACCTATTATCATCATCAAAATGAAGCTTAAACTTAAATATTTTTTCATTGTGTGTGAGTGTGTAAAAAACCAAGCAAATGCGCTAACACTTACTTGGCTGAGAAATAAAATTAAATTTCTAACTTATAAATGAGGAATTTAATCAACTAAAGTGAAACTTGTTTTTAATGTAGCGTTAGAATTTCCTCCAACAAAAACATCAAAATCACCAGCTTCTGCAACATATTTCATGTTGATATCGTGAAATTTCAAATCTTCTGGAGTCAACGTAAACGTTAATGTTTTTGTTTCTCCTTTTTTAATCATCACTTTATCAAATCCTTTCAATTCGCGAACAGGACGAGTTACACTTCCTACTAAATCGCGAACATATAATTGTGCAACTTCTTCTCCATCATAGTTTCCTGTGTTTTTTACATCCACCGAAACTTTGATTTCATCTTTACCATTTTTCATTGTTGATTTGTTCAACTTTAAGTTACTATAATCAAACGTTGTATAACTTAAACCATAACCAAATGGATACAATGGTGAATTTGGAGAATCTGTGTAGCGTGACTTATATTTTTGTTCTGCATCTTCTGCACCTAAATATGGACGCCCTGTATTTTTTTGGTTGTAATGAATTGGAATTTGACCAACTGAACGAGGAAATGTCATTGGTGTTTTAGCTGAAGGATTGTATTTTCCGTACAATACATCTGTAATCGCTAAACCTCCCATTGTACCTGGATACCATGTGTACAAAATTGCATCCATATTATCATTTTCCCACGTCATTGTTAACGGACGACCAGCCATCAAAACTAATACGATTGGTTTACCAAGTTTTTTTAATTCTTTTAGTAATTCTTTTTGATTACCAGGTAAATCGATATTTGTTTGAGAAGCAGCTTCACCAGTTTGGTTTTCGTTTTCGCCCATTACAGCAACAATCACATCCGAATTTTTCGCAATATTAATGGCTTCTTGAAAACCATCTGTTTTAGTCGAATTAATTTCTGTTCCTTGGGCATACGTAATCTTTGCATTTTTGCCTAAAACATCATTCAAACCTTCCCAAACAGACCACGCTTTTCCGTAACGATCTCCACGAGCAGCCCAGTTTCCGATAATATTTTTTTCATCTTTTACCAATGGTCCAATTACCGCAACTTTTTGCGATTCTTTAAGTGGTAAAATTTGTTTATCATTTTTAAGTAGAATCATCGACTTACGTGCAACATCGCGCGCATCATCTAAAAATTCTTTTTTCATTACCGTTTCTTTTTCACGCTTTGTATCTGAATAACGATAAGGATCTTCGAATAATCCTAAATCATATTTTGCCTCTAAAATGCGACGAACAGCAACATCAACTACTTCTTGTTTTACTTTTCCTTCTTTTACTAATTTTGCAAGATGATTAAGAAAAGCACCACTCATCATGTCCATTTCGATACCAGAATTAACAGATTTTAATGTAGCTTCTTCCAAATCTTTTGCAATTCCATGTGGAACCAATTCCTGAATTGCTGTATAATCTGTAACAACAAATCCTTTGAATCCCCATTCTTTACGCAAAATTTGATCGTACAAATATTTACTTGCCGTTGCAGGAACACCTCCAATTTCATTGAAAGATGTCATAAAAGATCCAGCTCCCGCATCTACAGTTGCTTTGAAAGGAGGTAAAATATAATCTCTCAAATAACGATCAGAAATTTCTACAGAGCCATAATCACGTCCAGCCTGCGCCAATGCGTAACCTGCAAAGTGTTTTGTACAAGCCAAAACGGTATTCAAGTCATATAAACTTTTCCCTTGAAATCCATTTACACGCGCTACAGCAATTTTACTTCCCAAAAAAGTATCCTCACCTGCACCTTCCGAAACGCGTCCCCAACGTGGATCATAACCGATATCAACCATCGGAGCAAACGTCCAATGAACTCCACCAGCAGCCGTTTCTGTAGCAGCAACACGAGCAGATTTTTCGATTGCTTTAAGATCCCAAGAAGCCGCTTCACCTAATGGAATTGGAAAAATAGTTTCGTAACCATGAACCACATCGTATCCAAAAATTAATGGAATTCCTAAGCGAGTTTCTTCTACAGCAATTTTTTGCAGTTTACGTGTAATATCCGTTGTCGTAGCGTTAAACACCGACCCCATCATACCTTGTTTTGTGTATTTGATATAATTTTTATCAATTGCAGAACCTGTTACATCTCCTCCGTCATAGGTGTATTGTACCATCTGTCCTACTTTGTCATCAAGCGTCATTTGGCTCATTACATAATCGATAAATTCTGTTTTAGATTTTGTTTTATCGAACTTTATCTTTTGCGCATACGCATTGAATGCTAATCCTAAGAAAGCAATTGAATAAATTAGTTTTTTCATTTTTGTTTGATTTTAATTCGAGCTTGTAGACTTGAATTTTAGTTTTTTCAATCCTCGTTGTACATCTTCATTTTGCATAAACAATTTCCACAATAATCCTGAGCGATAATTCTCTATCATTGGTGTAATTGTTCCTTGATCGATTGCTAAATACTTTGTAATTACTTTATCATTTTTGACATCAACTGCATCGTATGGACCAGCAATACCAATCAATTTTTTGTTTTGTTTTTGGTAAATGAATTCTAAAAAATCCATTGACTCTTTTGGTGTATATGGAAATGATGAAAGTGCCGCTGTTGGCGTTATAACTTCACGATCATTTATAGGTGCGTGCGCTGTATAACCTTCTGTTCCATCTGGATTGAAAGAATAACTTGCTGTTAATCCCCACATTTTATTTCCGTAATTATGATATGTTTCTGTTTTAGCTTGATTATATAAATAATGAATCTTTGCTTGATTTTTCACCACTTTACCATAATCAACACCAATATTATCAACCAAATTATTCGGATTAAGTCCTATAAAAGAATATTGGGCCCAAAATAATGGTCCAACATTATTTTCTACACCGTTATGTTTTACTATTATTGGAAGATTATATACTTTATCGTTCGATTTTATTGCGCCATTTCTCGTCCAACCTTTGTAATACGTATCTGCACTGATTGAATGATTTGGCGAAGCTGCTCCGATAACATACGTAATCATTGTTTCGTCAAAACCTTTCAGCGGAAAATTAATCTTCCATTCATAATTTGGCGACCAATGCCAATACAAAACATCTTCTCCACGTGTATAGAAATTGAAATCGATTCCTTTCCAAAGGCGATCAGCTAATTGTGAAATCTCAATTTCTTTCTCATTTTTAGAATCTTTGAAATACTCTTTCAAACAAATTAAACCTTGAGCAAGAAATGCAGTTTCTACCAAATCTCCTCCGTTATCGTATGTACTAAATGCTTTTACTTTTCCCGTTTCACCGTCTAACCAATGCGGCCAAGCGCCATGAAAACGATCTGCTTTTTCTAAGAATTGAAGGCCAATCAAAATTCGATTTACAGCTTCTTTTCTTGGAATAAATTTGCGATCAATCCCAACGATTAAACTCATTAATCCAAAACCTGTTCCTCCAGTTGTAATGATATTTGAATCATTTTCTTGATAAAAACCATCTGGATGAAAGCGTTCGCGAGCTAATTTAGAATGTGGTTCTGCATAATCCCAAAAATATTGTATGGATTGTTTCTGAACTTTATCTAAAAGCTTATTTTCTTGTTTTGTTTGTGCAAAAGCACTTGCACTACATAAAATAGTGCAAGCGACAACTGCTTTTTTATAATTTTTCAACATTTTACCAACCTGGGTTTTGTGTCATTGTCGGAGTTTGAATAATTTGTCCATTTGGAATTGGAAATAACTCGTGTTTACCAGTAACGAAAGTTTTACCATTTTTCGCCATCAGTTCTTTCGCTTGACCTGTACGAACTAAATCAAACCAACGATCATGCTCAAAAGCTAACTCTAAGCGTCTTTCATTCCAAATTTTTAATCGTAATTGATCTTTAATCATACTCGCTACTGGAGCTAACTTAACACGTGTTCTAACGCGATTAAGAGGTGTTAAAGCGTCCTGTCCAATTTCATTTGCTGCTTCTGCTTGAATTAATAAAACTTCTGAGAAACGAATGACACGAATATTTTTATCACCATCAGCTGCGTTTAAATTTGCACTTGAGTATGCTTTTTCATTGTACATCGGATTTTCTACAGAAGTTGGAACTAAACGACCATCATATAAAGTTTCTCCTCTAAAAATGATTGTTGCATCACGACGAATTACATCTCCTTCTGTATTAAAAGCATCTAACAAGTTTTGAGAAGGAACATTGAATCCCCATCCCCAACCTCCAGTACCACGGGCACCTTGAGTTTCTGAATATTGTTGAACACCATGCGCAACAACATCTCCACGAGCTTGGATTTCAAATAAAGACTCTTTACCGTTCTCAGTTTCTTTTCTCCAAGTTGTTGCGTAATCACTTTCTAAATCATAAATACCAGAATTAACAACAGCTGTAGCCATATCATACGCTTGTTGATTTTTTCCTTGGTATAAATATACTTTTGCTAATAAAGCTTGAGCCGCTCCTTTTGTTGCACGTCCTAAATCTTTTGCAGCATACTCATTTTTAGTTGGTAATTTTTGAATTGCATCTAATAAATCTGTTTCAATGTATGCATAAACTTCTGCTTTTGGTTTACGTAAAGAGTAACTTGCTGGAACATCTAGCTCCTGTATCACAGTATCTCCAAACATACGAACTAAATAGAAATAAGAAACAGCTCTTAAAAATTTTGCTTCTCCAATTAATCTATTTTTTTCTACATCTGTGATTGATGATTCTGTCGTATATTTTATAGAATATGACGCTCTACCAATTGTTTTGTAAAAACGTTTCCACATTGCTTCAATAGAACCTGTTGTAGAACTATGTAATAATTCATCCAAATCACGTTTATCTCCACCATTATCTGTAGAAGAACTTCCTTTATCTGCATTATCAGAAATCATTTCAGTAACTCCTAACCAAGAGAATGCATAATCCCAATCTGTAAACATACCATAGATACCATTCACATATTTTTCTGGAGATTGAGATGCTTGATCATCAATCGCTATATTTTCTTGAGAATCAACATTCAAAAAATCACTTGTACATGAACTTAAAGTTCCGATTGAAATAATAGAAGCTAATGTTACTATTTTAAATATATTTTTTTTCATTTTTTTAAAATTTTCTAGATTAGAATTCTACGTTTAATCCAACTAAAAATGTTCTAACATTTGGATATGCAGAGAAATCCATACCTGTTGTTCCATAAGGACTTCCATCATAACGTTTTCCTTTAACATTATCTAAAGTTAATTCCGGTGTAAATCCTGAATATTTCGTAATCATAAATACATTTTGTGCACTAACATATAATCTTAAGTTTCTGATAAAATCAATTTTATCTCTAAAATTATATCCGATTGTCATGTTACTTAATTTGAAGTAATTACCTTTTTCCAAATAGTAAGAAGAAGCAACTTGATCGCGCTCCGCTCCTGGATGAGAATTTGTACTACCAGCACCTGTCCAACGATCATTGAACATATCAACTGATATATTTTCTCCTCCTAAACGTGTGTTTTTTATACCATTGTAAATTTTATTACCTCCAGCTCCGTAACCGCTAATCGTTAAATCAATATTTTTGTATTCTAAACTAACATTAATTCCATAATTATATTTTGGAATATATGATCCCATGAATTTTTTATCACGATCATCAATCACACCATCTCCATTTTGGTCTTTGTAACGTAAATGTCCAGGACGCGCGCTTGATAAATGAGCACCGTTGTTAATCTCATCTTGCGTTTGCCATACCCCATCCGCTTCATATAACCAAAAAGAACCAAGAGGTTGGCCAGCTTCTAAACGTTTTGCAATTTGTCCATTTCCTAAAGAACCTCCAGTCATTCCAGAATATCCTTCTTTTACAGATTTCACTTCATTCTCATTGTAGTTGAAATTACCACCAATCGAATATCTAAAACCTCCTGCTGTTTCGTTTCGGTAATTCAAAGCAATTTCGAAACCTTGATTTACTACTTTTGCGGCATGATCATAAAAATCTTTTTCATAAGGAGAAGATCCTATTTGTTTGATATTTAAAATGGTATTTTTTGTTGTTTTGTTGTAGTAATCTAAACTTCCTGATAATTTTCCTTTCAACAACTCAAAATCTAAACCTGCACTCCATTCATCTACTATTTCCCATGAAATATCATAAGCAGGAGAACCGATGTAAGCTCCATAAATTAAATCCTGACCAGGTCCAAAAACGTAATTCGCATTATCACTAACTGTTGAAGTAGAAATTGTTGTATAATTATACGGAACATCTGCATTTCCTAAACGTCCCCAACCTCCACGAAGTTTTAAGAAAGAAATTACATTACTATCTTTTAAGAATTCTTCGTTAGAAATATTCCAAGCTGCGGAAACTGACGGGAAAGTTCCCCAATATTTTTCATTTTGCTTAAACTGACTTGAACCATCTCTACGAATAATTCCAGAAACATAGTATTTATTTGCGTAATTATATTGTAAACGTGCAAAATAAGAAGCATAAGCAATTGGAGTGTAATTATTTTGATCCATTGCAGCTTTGTATTGCCCAGAAGCATGATGAGCTGACCAATATTGTTCTTTATCAGGAACATCATATACTGTGATATCCGAATATTGACCAATACCCATTTTTTCAGCAGAAACTCCTGCTACAACATTGAATGAATGATCTCCAAATTTGCGATCAAATGTCACGAAATTTTCCCATGACCATCTAAACGTTTCTACATTATTTAGATTTAGAGAGTTGTTCATATAAGTAGAACTCGCTGGATTTTTCGCTTTTAAACCTTCAAACTCTGCAGCAGTTCTAATTGGATTACCTGCAATCCATCTTTCTTTAATAGGATTGAATTCTCTGTATTTATACCAATATTTTGTTCCTCCAGCGCGAGAAGTTACTGTTAACCCTTTTGTAAGTTTCAACTCTGCTTCTATATTTCCTTGAAGCGTAGTAGAATTAGCTTTTTGGTTGTCATAGAATAAAGTAGACATAGGGTTACCATGAGAGTTCAAATTACTTGTCACCTCTCCTGATTTTGCAACGTATGTTACTTCTCCTGTCGTTGTATTAAAAATAGGTAAACCCCATCTTCCATTATCATATTTGACAGGAACTAATGGCGACTGACGATAAGCTACATCAAATGCTCCATATGGTTTAGGAACTTCTCTAGAAAAAGTAGCACTAACATTTTGTTTAATCTTTAAAACTCCATCAAATAATTTGTAATCGTTATTACTACGAACAGTTGTTCTTTTGAAGTTATTTCCTTCTAAAATTCCTTTCTCTTCGAAATTATTAATACTAAACATGTAATTAATATTCTCACCAGCACCAGCTAATGAGACGTTATTACTAATTAGCTGTCCTGTTGTTAACATTTCATCAAACCAATCCGTATTATAACGTTGAGTAGTAGAAATTAAAGAACCTCCTGTAGCTTTTCTTTGTTCATTAAAGTAAGTTATGTATTGATTAGCATCAGCCATTTCAACCATATTCATGGTATTTCTTACTCCAATATACGAGTCATAATTAACTCTAATTTTTCCTGTTTTACCACGTTTTGTTGTTACAACAACAACACCGTTAGCACCACGAACTCCATAAATAGCTGAAGATGCAGCATCTTTTAAAACATCAATTTTTTCAATATCATTTGGGTTAATGTTATTGATATTTGGAACAATTAATCCATCCACAACATACAAAGGAGCTTTACCTCCCAAAGCTGTACCCATTCCACGAACCAAAACAGTTGGCGTACCTCCTGGAGTATCCGTGTTAATAATATTAACACCCGCTAATTTACCTTGCAAAGATTGCATGGCAGTTGTACTTGCTATTTGTGTAATATCTTTTGCATTTGCAGATGATACTGCAGATGTAAGATCTGATTTCTTTACAGATCCGTATCCTATTACAACAGCTTGATTTAATATAATCGAATCACTTGCAAAAGGATCTTCTTCTATCTGAATAGAATCGTTAGTAACTTGGGCATTCACACAGAAAGACCCAAGAATAAATAATGGAAAAAAATATTTTTTCATTTTATGTTAATAATGGTTATTTCAAAAATAGCATCATTTAACACTTGATTAACAAGTTAAAAATCTCTGAAAATACAGTTCCGAAATATTAAAACATAAAACACTGATATTAAAATAATTAAATTAAGTAATTAAATAACTTGATGTAGTTATGATGTAATTAATTTTCTGAATTTTAAAAATTAATCATATACTTATTTAAGTTAATTTCTGATGAAATTTGCATTTTTTTTCTTAATCTATATCGTTGTAGTTCGACGGAGCGATAATTAAGATGCATTAAAGGAGCAATTTCTTTAGTTGATAAATTCATGCGTAAGAAAACACAAAGTTTCAAATCTTTAGCTGATAGTTGCGAATATTTATCTGATAATCTTTTGATAAAGTCTTGGTGAATTTCCTGAATATTAAGCTCAAAACTCTCCCATTCGTTTCTATTATAGCTATATTCCGAAAACGTTTTCTCAAACTTTTTCTTTAATCTTTTATTTTCCTCATTCACATCAAGCTGTGAAAATAATTCGTTAACGTCTGTAATCATAGAGCGCTGGTTAGCCAAAATTAAAGCCTGAGCAGCCAATTCTGTCGATTTAGATTGTAACGAATTTTCTAATAAGCCTTTCTCTTGTCTATGTGTAAATTCTTTTAACTCCTGTTTATGCTTTAATTCTAAAAGATTCAATTCGTATTCAAATGCTTTTTGTTTTATCTTAAATCGTTGTTTTATTTTAAATCTATTGTATTGATAGAAAGAAAAAATTGAACCTAACACAAGTAAAGCATAAATAATAATCATCACGGTAGATAGATACCATATTTTCTTGATACGAAAATGAAAATGATTTAATTTTTTAAAATCGCCATCTTTTAATGTATAAATTTTTAAATCATATATTCCACTTTCTAATTGCTTATAATTGATTATAGGAGAATTAAGCGGTAAAATTTTAGAATCATTTAATTGATAAAATAATTGATAATTAGAAAAATCATCATTCAAAATTGAGACATAAAAGTCAATATAATTATTAGAATATTCTATTTTTGGGTTATTCTCGAGTATACTTTGGTTAATTTTTGCACTAATTTTAACCTGTGGTAAATCTTTTTTGATTGAATTTAAATCATATTTTAAAATACCATTTTCAAGATTTATATACAAAAACTGATTATTCACTTTTCCTGTCAAATTATCATCAACCAATTTTCCATCATACAATTTTTTTGGAATCAAATAATGAATTAAACTATTATTTTCCACCTTAGAATAATATAAAATATGATCAGCCTCTACCAAAAAATTATCTGCATTTAACTCTCTAATACGGTTTATATTTTTTAGTTTAGAGTTTAATTTCAAAGTAGTAAACTTTTTAGAAAAAAGATCAAAGTTTTCAAAATTCTGATTATCAATTAAAATATAAATTCTATTATTTTCTTTTATGATCTGTGGATTTACTAGTTGTTTTCCTTTATACAATATTTCTTTACCAGAATTTTTTACAACATCAAAAAGATACAATCCTCCATTTTTTCCTATTCCTAAAATTTTATTCTGAACGACAACAAAATCTAAAATTGGAATTGATAAATTAGAGATTTTATGAGGAGATTTTAATGTCTTTAAATCAAACTTGTAAACACCTGTAAAAGAAGATTGATAAAATGTAGAACCTATTTTTATCAATTTGTATCCTCCATTATTTATGGATAATTTTTCTAACTTTCCGTTATACAAATGTGTTCCCCAACTGTCAGAAACAAATAAAGTTTGATCAAGATTTGTAACATTCCAAATTAAACCTTTTTCTATCAAAGGTTTTGTTGTATTTTCTGTAAATGAATAATTGTAAAATCCATGATTTGTACCAATCAATAAACTATTTTTGAAAAAATCAAACGTAAATACATTTCCTAAATGCCCATTGTAATCATACAACAACTGCGTTTTATTTTTTAGCTCAATCTTAGAAATTCCTTTATCTGTTCCCAGCCACGCATTTCCTTTAGAATCTATTTTTATATTTTGAATTGTATTACTTATTAAACCTAAGTTTTGGTTATAATTAATGTACGTTTTGTTTTTCAAGTCATAAACATAAACTCCATTGTTAGATGTTCCGATAATTAAATGATTATCGAAGCATAACATTTTCAGAATCAAATGATTTTTTAGTAATTGATTCAATTTTAAATCAAATGGAATTACTCCTTTATTGTTATAAATAAAAATCCCTTCTGTTAAAGTACCAATCAAAAAATCATTTCCATATTTCTCAATACCATGAACAACAATGGGTTTATCTTGAATAACATCAAATTTTTTAATAAATTTTCCATCTAAAAATTCGAAAATTCCTTTCGAAATAGTTGCGACAAACAGATGATTATCAACTTCAAAAATATAAGACGAAAGTGCAGGTAATTTAAATCGTTTAACTTCCTTACCATCAAATTGAAACAAGTAATTAAATGATTGAAAATAAATATTTTTTTGATGATAAAAAATCTTCCAAATTTCTTCTTGTTCTAATCCTTTGAAACTATTGAATTGATCTGAAATTGACACATATTTTCGAGTTCCCTTCTCAAGTTTCCAATATCCAAAATTATT
Source organism: Algoriella sp. (assembly GCF_036647415.1). Lineage (NCBI taxonomy): Bacteria > Pseudomonadati > Bacteroidota > Flavobacteriia > Flavobacteriales > Weeksellaceae > Algoriella > Algoriella sp. The sequence continues at coordinate 48,491 of NZ_JAVXKG010000005.1, read as the reverse complement.
TAACGAACCCGAATAAATAACTTGATTAATAATAGCCACAGAACGCGTAATTGCTAAATTATTTGTAGAAATTTTTTCCCAAAAATTTCCATCATAAGCCAAAATATTTCTATTATTTGCAAAAAAAATTGTCCCGTTTTTCTTATTTTCTGCAATATCCCAAATTGGTGATTCACCAAGATATTCACTTTTGGGATAATTTGTAATAATTGGCGCAAATGATTGCGAAAAAAGTTGGTTGGAAATTAGTATAAAAAATAATAAATAAAACTTCATATTATATAGATACAAAAAAAGACTGCTAAAAAAACAGTCTTTAAAATTAATTTATATTTTTGAGATAACATCATTTTATTTCAACATCAAAAACATCCATAAAATGTTTCTTTGCATATTCTTTTATTTCGTTCATATCAACCTGAAAACCAAGCTCTCTATCAATGGATGTTACTGCTTTATCTTGAATTCCACATGGAACTATGTATTCAAAATAACGTAAATCTGTGTTTACATTTAGCGCAAAACCATGCATTGTAACCCAACGTGAAGCCTTAACACCCATTGCACAAATTTTACGTGCAAACGGTTTTCCTGGATCTAACCAAACTCCTGTTTCTCCATTAGAACGTTCGCCTTTTAGACCATATTCTGCTATTGTTTTTATTATTACTTCTTCCAAATTACGCATATAAAGATGAATATCTGGTTTGAAAGTATCTAAATCAATAATAGGATAGCCAACCAATTGTTGTGGCCCGTGATAGGTAATATCTCCTCCTCTATTTGTTTTTACAAATGTTGCGTTTATCTCGTTTAATTTATCGCTCGAAGCCAACATATTTTCTAAATGTCCACTTTTACCAAGTGTATAAACGTGTGGATGTTCTACAAATAAAAGATGATTAGTTGTTGTTTTAAAATCAGATTTCCCTTCCTTTTCTTGTGCGCGATTATATTGTTTGATGGCGATATTATCGGCTAAAAGAGATTCTTGATAATCCCAAATTTCTTGGTAATCTCTGTCAATTCCTAAATCCTGAAATTTTACAACTTGTTTCATTTTACATTGTGTTTCGAATGTCAAATTTACGAATCATTTGAGGATTAATTATTATAAACAGCTCCTATTAATCTTCTAATTCTACAGTGAAATTATTAAGTTCAGGATTATTTAATAATTCTATTAATGAATATTCTTTTGAAAAAGTTTTTCTATATAACGAAAATAAAGCATCAGCTATTGATATATTTTTAATAGGTGAAGCAAAAGTATATTTAAAATTAACTTTGTATTGACTAAACATTGTCTTCATTAATTCTCTATTTTCATCACTTAAACTACTTGGTAAATAACTCTCTACAAATGCTTTTGTATCAATTGTTCTTTTAAAAAAATTACCTTCAGAAAAATATTTACTGTTTCCGAAACTAAGAATAGTAGAATTATTCTGAGATCTCATTAAATTAATTAATTGACTATCTCTTTCTTTTTTCTTTAATTTCTTTAATTCAGCCTCAAACTTTAGTTGCTTTTTATGATTAATAATTTTATAAACCTCTTGTAATTTATTGAAATTTTCATTCAGATTAGAAATTGAATTAGCTTTATTAATGATTAAAAATTTAAAATCCTTTTCATTATAATCAATTCTATAAAACATAAAATCTAAAGAACTCAAATCTTCTTGAATGACATATAAATCTTCAAATTTATCATTTTGCTTAGTTTGATTTAAATCCAAAGTTTTCAGAAATGAAATAAATTCATTGATACTTAAATCTTTATTCGAATTTTTCTTTAAAATTTCTAAATTATTTTTAGAAGTATTATCTGTTTGTTTTTCAAGAAGTCGTTTTATTCCAATTAAATCTGTTTCATTAGAATATCTTATTTCATTCGGATTAGATAAATCTACAACTTCATTTATGGCACAAGAAGTAAATGCAAAAGACATTAGAATTAAAACTAAAAAATTTCTCATAATTATATTTTCATCAAAAATAATCAAAATTACTTTAATCAATCTCTATAAGAAATAATGGTTTTGAGCAATTCTTTAACGATTGAATAAAAATCTTTATCTTTGGAATTATAATGAAATCGATAAAATTTTAAGAAAATACAAAGAATGAAAAAACTGATCGTTAAAGGTTCAATTTTAATGGCTTTGTTTGCAAATTTCAATGTATTTGCACAACAAGGTGGTGGAATGTGGATTCCTACAGAATTGAATGAGAAGGAAATGAAGGAAATGGGATTAAAAATATCAGCAAATGATATTTTTAGTACAGGAGATAAAAGTATTAACAATGCAGTTGCTCATTTTGGTGGTGGTTGTACATCCGAAGTTATTTCTCCTAATGGTTTATTATTAACAAATCATCACTGTGGTTATGGTGAAATCCAAGCGCATTCTTCTTTAGAAAATGATTATTTAACAGATGGTTTTTGGGCAAAAGAATTAAAAGACGAATTACCAAATGATGGTCTTACAGCTACATTTATTGTTGATATAAAAGATGTTACATCTGCCATTTTAAAAGGTATAAAAGACAATATGTCTGAAGAAGACCGTAATAAAATTATCAAAAAAAATATTGAAGATTTAAATGGTAAAACAAAAACCGAATCTTATCAAGCTGCATTTATAAAACCTTTTTACAAAGGAAATAAATATTACCAGTTTACAACAGAAACGTATAAAGATGTGCGTTTAGTTGGTGCGCCACCATCGGCAATTGGTAAATATGGTAACGATACGGATAACTGGGTTTGGCCTCGTCATACTGGAGATTTTTCTATGTTCCGTATTTATGCAGATAAAAACAATAAACCTGCTGATTATTCTGTAGACAATGTTCCATTTAAACCAAAACATTTTTTACCGATTAATATTTCTGGTATTCAGCAAGATGACTTTACATTTGTTTACGGATTTCCTGGAAGTACTGATGAATATTTAACAGCTTCATCATTAGAGCAAATAAAAGATGTTATAGATCCTGCGCGTATTAATGTAAGAACAATTGCTTTATCTCATATTGATAAAAAAATGAGAGAAGACAATGCAACTCGTATCGCATATGCGTCTAAACAAGCACGTATTTCTAATGCTCACAAAAAATGGATTGGCGAAGTTTTAGGTCTTAATCGTTCTAAAGCTGTAGAAAAACGTCAAGCATACGAGCAAGAATTTATGAATCGTATTGAAAAAGATTCAAAATTAAAGAAACAATATGCTACTGTTATTTCTGATTTGAATGAATTAAACAAAGTAAATAAAGATTATAATTTGGCATACACAATGTATTCTGAAACGTTTTTCTCTAATTCTGAAACGTTTAGAATGGCATTAACGTTAAATAATATTTTGAATTCTGTTGGTCAAAAAAATTATGCTGAAGTAAAAGCAAAATCATTGAACACGGTTTCTTCTATGCACAAAGATTATAATGCAGATTTAGATCAAACAATTTCTTCGGATTTAGCAGATAATTACTTTAAAGTTCTTCCTCAAAATTTATTACCAAATACAACTGCTGCAACTATCAAAACTGCATTAGGAAATACAGTTGTTAATGGAACTAAAAAAATAAACGGACAATCTGTATTAGGAAACATAAAAGCGTTAGCAGAAAATGATGCAGAGTTTATCAAAGCATTAAAAGATGATGCTTTAATTGGTCAAATTCATCTAATTTTAGATGCGAATCAAACAAAAGTTACGCCTACTTATTTAGCTAATCAAGATAAAATGAATAAGTTAATGCGTACTTATATGAAAGGACAAATGGACGTTTTTTCTGATCGTAAGATTTTTCCAGATGCCAATTCAACTTTACGTGTAACATACGGAAAAGTAGATGGTTACCAACCTCGTGATGCTGTTTATTATGAGCCAATTACACACATGGAAGGAATTGTAGAAAAATACATACCAGGTGATTACGAGTTTGATTTACCAAAACACATGTTGCATTTATATGAAACAAAAGATTATGGCAAATATTCTGATAAATCTGGAAAATTACCTGTTAACTTTATTGCAACAAACCATACAACTGGAGGAAATTCTGGTTCACCAGCTCTTAATGCAAAAGGAGAATTAATCGGATTAAATTTTGATCGTGTTTGGGAAGGTACAATGTCTGACTTGAATTATGATCCTGAGATTTGCCGTAACATTATGGTAGATTCTCGTTACATTTTGTGGGTTGTAGACAAATATGCAAATGCACAACGTTTGATTGACGAAATGACAATTATTGACGAAAGTAAATAATATCAGATAAATTACTGAAAACCACGTTTTAATAACGTGGTTTTTTTATGCGAATTTCTTAAAAAAATCAAAAGAGTTTCAAATTTTATCAAGTATATTTACGATAATCAACTTACAATTTCATCTAAAAATAAAATAAACTATGGATACTATTCAAAAATGGCCATTTTATTTAAAATTAACCTGTACATTATTATCAATTATTTGTTTAACATTTATAGCAATAATAGGTAAACAAATAATCGTTCCATTGATTTTGGGATTTTTAATCTCGATATTATTAGTACCAGTCTGCAATTTTTTTGAACGTTACCTTAAACTTCCTCGTGCAATTGCAAGCATTATTACTACTCTATTATTTGCTTCTTTTATATTAGGAATTTTCTATTTGATTGCGATACAAATGTCAGAAATCGCAAATGAATGGCCTACTTTTCAGAAACAAATTATGGATGCTTTTAGTGAAATACAAAAATGGATTCACCATACATTCGGAGTTAATTCTCATGCACAAATAGAATATTTAAGCAAAAATGTAAAGACAACAATAGAAACAAGTACAATTGTTATAGAAAAAGTAATCTCTATTTTAAGCGCTGTAGGTGTGTTAACATTATTTACTTTTTTGTATGTTATATTCCTCTTAATTTATAGAGGTCAATTAGTAAAATTCCTTTATTATGTTTTTAATAGCAATACGCATAATCAGGTTTACAATGTCATTTCATCTATTCAGAAAATGGTAAAACAATATCTAATTGGTTTATTTTTACAAATGTTAGTTGTATCAACTTTAGCATTTGTCGCATTTTCTATTTTAGATCTCAAATACAAATTTGTATTAGCAATACTTACAGGAGTATTAAATGTTGTTCCTTATGTAGGTATTATTATTTCTTTGATCGTTACATCTATCATAACTTTTGCAACAATGTCAGCATCAAAATTAGTATTTGTTCTGGTTGCATTTGTTGCAATACATGCAATAGATGGTAATATTGTAATGCCAAAAATTGTAGGATCTAAAGTAAAAATTAATTCATTGATTGTTGTGATAGGTCTAGTTATTGGGGAAATGACTTGGGGAGTAATTGGTATGTTTTTATCTATACCTATTTTAGCTTTAATGAAAATTATTTTTGATAATGTGACAGAACTTAAACCTTGGGGATATTTGTTAGGCGATGATGATTCGACCGAAATTGATGATGATTTAGATACTTTTTTAACTAAAAAATTACAAGCAAAAAAGAAGAATAAAATGAAACCTATAGATGAAGAAACAGTTTAAACAAAAAATCTATTTTACATAATTAGAAGTTCATTTACTAAAAAAGTCTATAACATTTTGTTATAGACTTTTTTAGTATGATGTAATTTGAAGTTAATTCTACTTCAAATATTTCTTCTCTACGTAGTAATATAATTTAAGGAAAACGATTGAGAAAAATATTCCAATCAATGTTCCGAAAAATATATCACCTGTAAAATGTACGCCAACATATACTCTACTATATGCAATCATCAATGCCCAAATAATTAGGACATAAATTAACCATTTGTATTGTCGTCTAAGTAAAACGCCCATAAAAATTGCAATCGCAATATGATTTGATGCGTGCGCAGATGTAAATCCGTATTTTCCTCTACCCTCGCAGTCTATCGGACGAAATAATCCTTGAATTGACTCTGTGTAACACGGACGAAAGCGTTGAAACGAATTTTTCAGAATATTTGTAAATTGATCAGCGCAAGTTATCATCAGCGCAATACAAATTCCTGCTAATAATGTTTTTTTCCAACCTAATTTTGTATAAAGTAGAATTAAAAAAATAACATATAATGGTATCCATGTTTTTTTATCTGTTATAAGCAACCAAAACCAATCCCATTTTTCTGTTCCCAAATTATTGAAGTACAAAAATATCTGTACGTCCCAATCAAAAAAATCTTGTATCATTATCTACTTACCGATCCGCCTAAAGCATTGTTAACTTTTGGATCTTTAATTTCTTTTACTTCTTCTATTGGAGATTCTATTTCAGTTGATTCTTCAGTCTGTATAGATTCTTCTAGATTTGATGTTTCGGTTTTAACTGGTTCTGTTCTTAATGCATCATCTACCAAATTATCTTGATGAACTGTTTTGTGTATTTCATCTATTGGATTTTTTATTTCATCAAAAGATTTCTGAAAATCGTCCATTGGATTAATTTTCTGAAAAGAATCTTTAATTTCATCTATTGGATTTAATTCATTGATTGTTTTCTGAAGATCTTTTGTTACATCAGATTCCTGTATAGGATTCATAATTTCTTGCTTTATATCTTCTGATGCTTCTTTCAGTTTACGTACAGCAGTTCCTAATCCACGAGCAATTTCTGGAATTTTATCTGGTCCAAAAATTACAACGGCAACCACCATAATAATCACGACTTCTTGGAAGTCTAAAAACGCTGGGTATATTACTAAACTATTCACGAAACAAATGTATAAAATCTAATCTGAGTAAAATAAAAAAAGCCATCAAATTTACTTGATGGCTTCTTAAAATTTATTTAAAATTTTGAATCTTATTTATTCATTTGTCCTTTTTTTGTAAAATCATACAATAATGGTGATGCTACAAAAATAGATGAGAATGTACCAATTACGATACCAATCAATTTTGCAAACATAAATCCTTTAATCGATTCTCCACCAAAAGAGAAGATAATTAAAACGATTAAGAATGTAGACAATGATGTATTGATTGTACGTGATAACGTTTCTGATGTCGAGATATTAATAATATCATATAAATTATGTTTTTTCTCTACAGTTAAGTTTTCACGAATACGGTCTAAGATAATAATCGAGTCATTCATCGAATAACCAATTACCGTTAAAATTGCAGCAATAAATGCTTGATCAATTTCCATATTAAAAGGTAACATTCCTTTGAAGAAAGAGAAAACTCCTAATACGATAATAACGTCATGCGCTAATGCAATAATTGTTGATAATGAGAATTGCCAACGTTTGAACATGATAATTAAGTAGAAGAAAATTGCTACTAACGCTAAAGAAACCGCTATATAAGAAGCTCTTGTTGTATCATCGGCAATTGTAGGTCCTACTTTTGCAGAAGACATTAAACCTATTTGTGCATTATCTTCTGAGAAATCTTTTTCAGATAATTTTGCTGGTAAATATGGTTTTAAACCTGTGTATAATTTGTCTTTTATTTCGTCATCAACGTTAGTTCCATCTTCATCAGCTTTATATGCTGTTGTAATTTTTACTTGGTTCTCACCTCCGTATGTTTTTACTTGAGGAACAATTTTTTCTCCTTCTAAAACAAATACATCTCCTAAACTTTCGGCAATCTGTTGTGGATCTACATTTTTATCAAAACGAACTGTATATGTACGTCCTCCTTGAAATTCGATACCCATATCAAAACCTTTCGTAAAGATAGAAGCTAATGCAGCAATTGTTAAAACGATTGAAATTATATAAGAAACTTTTCTCGTTTTTAATAAATCAACTTTGATATTTTGTAACCAATGTGCTGTAAAACTTGTATAGAATGGTACCGATTTTCCTTTAGCTAAACGACCTTCTACGAAATAACGTGTAATAAAAATCGCTGTAAATGTAGAAGTAAAAATACCAATCATAAACGTTGTTGCGAAACCAACAACTGGACCTTTACCAAATATGAAAAGGATAAGAGCTGTAATAAATGATGTTGAATTGGCATCAATAATAGCTGAAAAAGCTCCTTTCCAAGAATATGCAAAATCTACTGCTTGACGCAATGATTTTCCTTTTCTTAATTCTTCTTTTACACGTTCGTAAATTAAGATATTGGCATCCATACCTGTAACTAATGTTAAGATAATTCCGGCAATACCAGGTAAAGATAATGTTGCTTTTAACGAAACTAAAAATCCTAATAAGAATAATAAGTTAATGATTAATGCAACGTTAGCATAAAGACCTGCACGGCTATAGTAGAATATCATCCATACTAATACCAATGCAAATGCACAACCAAATGCAATCAATGAACTATTAATAGCTTCTTGTCCTAATGATGGACCTACGATTTCTGCAGAAACAATTTTAGATGATGCTGGTAAAGAACCTGCTTGTAAAATATTTGCTAAATCTTTTGCTTCTTCAAGTGTAAAGTTTCCAGAAATTTGAGAATTACCTCCCGTAATCTGATTTTTGATGTTTGGTGCAGAATAAACCATGTTATCTAACACAATTGCAACACCTTGACCATTTCTATCTGTACCTGAAGGCTTTAATTCATCTGTAATACGAGCCCATTCTTGTGCTCCTACTTGATTCATTTGCATCGATACAACAGGCTCATTAGTTAAAGATCCTGCATTTCTTTCTGCAGAAGCAGAAATAACTTTATCTCCAGTAATTAATGGTTCTTGAGCACCATTTTTACCTTTTAATGCATAAAATTCTAATAATTTAGGAGAACCTTTTACTTCAGCTTTTCCTAAATCCATAGGCTTATTTGCCCAAGAATATTTATATCCTCTGATGTTTGATGGTAAAGCTGCTACAAAACCTTTGTCTTGTAATACGCGGTTTACAACAGCAGTATCTTTTATGTCAACTACAAAACTAGCGTTAGAACCTACTGGTTGCATAACTTCTGCTAAAGATTTGATTACTTCTCCTTTTGCATTTGTTACTTTATATTTTTCTGTATTAATACCAGAAAAATAAGACATAACTGTAGGATCTTGTCTTACAACTTGCCAAAACTCTAATTTAGCTGTTGACTGTAATAATTTTTTTACACGATCAGTATCCGAAACTCCTGGTAATTCTACCAAGATACGTCCGTCTCCTTTATCTCCTAAACGTTGAATTACTGGCTCAACTACACCAAATTGATTAATACGAGAGCTAATTACATCATAAGCTGTTGCAACTTTTGCTTCGATATCTTTACGAATAACCTCTTTTACTTGGTCATCTGATGCATTATAAGGAATCTTATCTGCATTGTTTTTATTTCCAAATAAATCTGCTGCAGCATATTTAGTTCCTCCTTTGATTTTATCAAATTCCTGAAAAAATAATTCTACATAAGGTATATTACCATTTGTTTTTTGAGCTATATCTGTTGCATCTAAAGCAGTACCCAACATTGGGTTTTGACTTTTAGCAGATAAATTTTCGATTAAGTCTCTTTCAGATACTTGTAAAACTACGTTGATTCCACCTTTTAGGTCTAACCCTAAATTGATTTCGTTATTTTTTGCATGATTGTAATCATACTTTATAATACCTAAATCTAGCGGATGTTGAGCTAAACTGTCTAAAACTCTTGGTTCGTCTTCAGGCGTAGTCGCTAATCGCGCCGCCTCATGCTCTACCTTTGTTGCGTACCAAGTATAGCTTAGCTGTCTGATACACAAAAGACTTAAAATAATTGCAAATGTTGCAATGAGCCATCTTCCTCGCATAATTGTGTTTAATAAATAAATTTTAACGGCCAAATATAATAATCTTGAAAATGTTTTCACAATTTTTTAACAATATTATATTCGAAAAAATCCGTCGTACTAGTTAATATGTTGATTTAATTTTATTTGAATCCTTATTTTATATTCATTTTTTTGAAAACTATGTTTTTAATCTTCTAATTCATATTTATAGACAAAGATGTTGGCTTTCTTAGAATCGTCATCATTATCTTCGCACAAATACAAGGTATATTTTCGTCGAGATTGTTTATATAAAGCTAAACCTTCTACTTTTCTATCAGCAGAAATTTGTTTCCAACGTGTTACTTTCATCGTTTTCAAATTCATTTCTCCAATTATAGAACCCTTTATTTCACCATTATATTGTGTTGTACTCTTAAATTCTACGGTTGCTATAAACAAAACTTTACCATCAACTAAAATTGCATCCGAAAAAGTTGTCATTTCATTATTCAACTGAGGTAATTCTATCGGAAAAAAATCGATTTTTTTTCCTTTCAAATCATTTAATTTCCCTGCAACTTTATAAACACCGTTTACACCAGCAGGTCCATTTCCTCGGTTAAAAAAATAAGTAGAATGCCCGTCTGTCAAAAGTCCTTCGATATTAAAATCTTTTTTTGAAAGTTTAGAAACCGCTAAAAATTCATCAAACAAGTAGTTATAATTACTATTTTCTACTTGCTTATTTTTAATATTATACGAAATCAAATCAAAACGATTTTCTTTAGAACCAGAACCCAGAATATATAAATGATCATCGTATTTGGTAATCGCTTCAAAATCTGGTTTATCTTTTTTATTAATATCTTTCGACTTTACTTCTGGATTTAAATCAACCTTCTCTACTCGTTCTTTTTTCTTGTCATAAATATACAAATGCGCATCGTCATCTGCTATTGCATAAACATGATTTTTATCTACAACCAAACCTGATGCAGCGCCAAGTCCATTGATTATAATTAAAACCTTTAAAATGAAGTTATAAAACAGCATAGTTTTCAGTTTATTTTTTAACGATTCCAAAAGTAATCAAAGATTATCAGAAACCTTGATAAATAACGGTTTTTTTGTAAAAAAACACCTTAACTTTGCAAAGTTTGGTAAATTTTGATAAATACAAGGAACAATGAAGAAAATTCTTAAAATTTATATTGAAGCATATAGCGGTCTTTCCAAAGAATCATGGATGTTGGCTATTGTAATGTTATTGAACCGTATGGGTTCTATGGTTTTACCTTTTTTAGGAATTTATTTAATCTCCGAATTAAACTTTACTTTACAACAATCTGGTATTGTTTTAAGTTTTTATGGAATAGGAGCTGTAATTGGTTCGTGGCTTGGCGGATGGATTACAGACAAAATTGGTAATTTTAAAGTACAAGCTTTAAGCTTATTTTTGAGTGCGCCATTATTTTTGTTATTACCATATTTCAAATCTGTTGAATCGTTTGCAGCAATTATGCTTGTTCTAAGTACAATTAGTGAAATGTTTCGTCCAGCAAATTCAGTTGCAATTACACGTTATGCTAAAAAACAAAATATTACACGTGCATTTTCTTTAAACAGAATGGCGGTAAATTTAGGTTTTTCGATTGGACCATCTATGGGTGGATTTTTATCTAATTATTCATACGATTTATTGTTTTATTGCAATGCAGCAGCAGCGCTAATCGCTGGAATTGTATTTTTTACATTTTTTAAAGGGCGAAAAGAACGAAACGCTGCGCCTATAGAAGAAAATCTACCAAAAGAAGAAGTTGTAAAAGAGCGAAATGCATATACCGATGTCAAATTTTTATTATTCAATCTGGTGTGTGTCTTTTTTTCGATGGCATTTTTCCAAATTCTAAATACAGTTCCATTATTTTACAAAGATGTTATTCATCTTTCACAAACAGAAATTGGACTTTTAATGGGATTTAGTGGAATTTTGATTGTTGTTTTCGAAATGTTACTTATTCATACAACCGAAAAAAGATTTACAGTTACGCAATTATTAGTTTTCGGATCATTTATCACTTCTATCAGTTTTGTTTTATTTACGGTAAATCATACATTAGGAATGTTATATTTCGCAATTGGATTAATGTCTATCGGCGAAATGTTAGTGCTCCCACTTATGTCAACAGTAACCGCATTTCGTGCACAAAAAAATAACCGCGGTGCTTATATGGGACTTAACGGAATATCAACCGCTATCGCCTTTATTGTTTCTCCATTTCTAGGAACACATATTGCTACAACCTACGGTTTTGATACATTATGGTTAATAACAGCCGTATTACTTGTGGCAGTTGCAATTGGTTATTACTTTTTCACAAAACCACTTTTACCAAAAAATATGCAATAATTTGCCTACCTTCGGTAATCTAAAATAGAACAAGAAAACATGAAAGTATATACTAAAACTGGAGATAAAGGTACAACTGGACTTTATGGCGGAACCAGAGTTTCTAAACATAGCTTAAAAATAGAATCTTACGGAACTGTTGACGAATTAAATTCATATTTAGGATTAATTCGTTCTTATGAAATAGATCCAATCTTTGAAGAAGAAATTATCATCATTCAAAAAGATTTATTTAACCTTGGAGCAGAATTAGCGACACCAGTAGATAAACTATATTTAGCAAATGGTAAACCTCGCATTCCGAGAACCATAACAGAAGAAGATATTGTACAATTAGAAACTTGGATTGATGATATAGAAAGTCAATTAGAGCAATTAACACATTTTATTTTACCTGGAGGAAATCAAGCGGCATCACATGCACATGTGGCGCGTTGTATATGTCGTCGTGCAGAACGCTTAACAGTTGGTTTAGCAGAAGTCGAAGAAATTCGTCCTGAATTACAAAAATACTTAAACCGTCTTTCTGATTATTTATTTGTTTTAGGACGCAAAATTGCCACAGATAATAATCACGAAGAAGTAAAATGGATTCCTGGTGAATAAAGTACTCTTATTTTTGAATGGCGAAGTGCCAAATATTCTACCTGATACGTCAAATTATGAAATGATTTTTTGTACAGATGGAGCATTTCGCTATTTAAAAAATTTAAATATAAAACCCGATGTTATATCAGGTGATTTTGATTCGTTCGAACTAAAACATTTTCCTACAGACATCGAAATTATTACAACTCCAGATCAAAATGATACTGATTTTGTAAAAGCATTAACTATAATACTAGAAAAAGGTTTTACAAGTGTTGATGTTTTTGGTGCAAGTGGTCGTCAACAAGATCATTTTTTAGGAAATCTGAATGCTGCTTTTCGTTTTAAGAATGAACTGAATATCGTTTTTTATGATAATTATGGTTCTTATTTTTTCGCTGAAAAACACACCGAATTAGAAGGTTATTTTGGACGAACTATTTCTTTAATTCCTTTTCCTGAATGTAAAAATATAACAACAAAAGGACTAGAATTTCCACTGAATAAAGAAAATTTAAACCTACTTTCTCGTATTGGAACTCGAAATAAATCAATTGATGATAAAGTTACAATTGAATTTGAAAGTGGTGATTTAGTTATTTTTATTATCGACCAAGAATTTCCCATTTTATTAGCTTAATTTAACTATAAATAGTGATTTAACTTATTCATATTTTTTGTAATTTTATTTAAAATCAAACCATTATGAATAAATTTTCAGTCATTGTAGCCTCTATTTTAGCAATAGGTCTTGTTGTTGGAGCTTTTATATTAGGAAATGCCTACAAATATAAATTCAAATCAACAGAATCAATAAATGTTACGGGAAATGCCTTAAAAGATTTTAATGCAGATCTTGTAAAATGGCGCGCGACATTTAGTCGAAAAGATTTTGATTTGAGAGTGGCTTCAGATCAATTAAAAGCAGATCAAATCGTAGTCAAAAACTTCTTAATATCGCAAGGAATTAAACCGAATGAAATTGTTTTTGAAGCTGTAAATATTTCTAAAGATTTTCAGTACGGAACAGATAGTAATGGAGCTTCAATTAGTCAATTTACGGGTTATAATTTGTCACAAGATGCAACAATTGAATCAAAAGAATTGGATAAAATTGAGAAAGCTTCTCGTGAAATTTCAAATTTAATTAGTCAAGGAATTGAGTTAAGTTCATCAAATCCAAATTATTATTATTCAAAATTAGAAGATTTAAAATTAGAATTAATTGCTCAAGCTTCTGAAAATGCAAAACAACGTGCAGAAAATATTGCAACAAAATCTGGAGGAAATCTAGGAAAACTACAAAAAGCAGATTTAGGAATTTTTCAAATTACGGGTAAAAATGATAATGAGGAATATTCTTCTGGAGGAGCTTTAAATACTACATCTCGTCAAAAAACAGCTAATATTACAGTAAAAGCAAGTTATAATTCAAATTAAATAAATTCATTTATCTAAAATTATTTGATTATCTTTAAAAAAGCTTAATTTTTAGCATGAGGATATAAAAAGAGAAAGCACTTTTCAAATTAATGAGAAGTGCTTTCTTTTATTTTTTTGCAACTATTACATTGCAACTACTACAAGCAATACAAGTATAGAAGTGGCGATTAGAACATCAACTAATTTTATTCTTAATCCTCCAAGACTTATTCCGCTCTTAGAAACATGATTTTTTCTAGATGTAGACATATTATTTATTTCCTATTTAGTTAGATATTTCTGTCTAATCTAATTCTGTGCCACAATTTCTTTAAGACATGCTAAATAGTCTATTTTAGTCTATATTTTTCAAAAAAATCAGAACAATTTTCTATTACTTTATTCAAATCTATTGGTAAAACTATCTCATTCCAAGGCTCTTTACCTCCAAAAGTATGATTAACATCTTCAACTATTAATAATTCAGAATTTTTTGCCCAATTATGTAATAAATTTGCAGTTTTAAGTTTTACGGCTTCATCAGCTGTTCCATGTACAATCAAATATGGTTTTTTAAGGTGTTGTGCAGCAAATTGTATATTCAAAGCTTGTTCGTTCTTCTTAAAATCCTCATAAAATGAATAATAATGCGGCATTTGCTGTTTTGTACGTCCATTTTCTACATAAAAAACACCTTTTGCTTTGTAATCTTCCAAACGTTCATTTTTAGGAAAACGAGCAGCAAAACTATCAATTCCCGCAAGTGTCACAAGTGCCTTTACCCGATCATCTTTGTACGCCTGTAAAACTGTATTTCCTCCTCCTCTACTATGTCCAATTAAAATTATTTTTGAAGTATCAACTTTTGGGTGTAATTCAAAATGATCAATTACTTTTTGATAATCGGACATTTCTTTAGTATATGTATTATTTCCGAAAGCTTCTAAATCATCAAAATTCTTGGGGTTTTCGATAGTAGTTCCGTTATGAGAAAAATTAAATTTAACAAACACAAAACCGTTTTCAGCAAATTTATCTGCCATCAAATCAAAAGTTCCCCAATCTTTATAGCCTTTGTAACCATGCGCAAAAATTATTAAAGGAAATTTCCTTTCAATTTCTGGATAAAAGCAATCTGCTAAAAATGGTTTTGTTTCTGGATTCTGAACAATTATATTTCGTTCTTTTATTATTTGCATTCTTTTTCATTAAAAATACAAATTAAAAAAGCCACTTTCTTGGAAGTGGCTAGAAATTATTATTAAATTTTATCGGGAGCTGGAAGATTTGCCGTTTTAGTATTTTTCATATCATGACTTATGACGGCATTTGTATCAGATAACAAAAGATTTTTTCTGTAAATAGCAACATTAAGAATTAAATCTATTCTAGCTTGATCAAAAACAACTCCGTTATTTGATTGAAATTTTAATATCCATGTATTATTAGCTCCTACATAAGCTCTTGATGTATATAAAACATTACCATTAATTTTGGTAGATGTTCCTGTAACTTCTGAAATTCCTAAAGGATCTAATTCTTCTGGAGTTTTCGGACTACCATTAGGGGCTTTTTTTATACCATAAATAATAAATCCACCAATCATAACATGATATTTAGAAGCATCTATTTTTGTGTCATAGGATGCTAAACCTGTATTTGGTAATTTATTAAATCTAAATGTTGCATAATTAATTGAAGCATAACTCATTGTAGATGGATTAAAAACCTTCATTTGGTTATCATCCTTATCTATTACGGTTAAATAACTATCATTTGATTTTCCTGTATAAATTCCAGGGTTTTCAAAAAACCATTTGTCATTAACACCTTTAGATATTGTCGTTCCATTTACATCTAATGTTCTCTTAGGATTATCTGTATTTATACCAACGCCTGGTGTATATGTTTGTCCAAATACTATAGTTGAACAAATCATAATTAGTAAACTATATACTTTTATTCTATTTTTCATTTTAATCTATTATTGGAGTTCCTGCATTTCCTGTTTGTTTCCCTCCTAAATCATAGGATTTTGTATTCAAGTTTTTGAAAAATCTATTCGGATAAATTAGTACATCAAAATAATAATTAAATGCTCTAACTAAATTTGATGGACTAGCATTAGGGTTTCCAATCTTTACATGCCACATATTATCTGACCCTACAAATGCATAATACTCAAACCTTCCTTTATTTGCTGTAGCAGGAAACCCTTGCTTCAATTTATCATCAGCTTCAAAGTTTGTGATAGCTACAAAATAATCACTAAAAGGTATATTAAGATTTAAATCTTCTAAATCATCCCCATTTATATTCAATATTTCATATGGCTGAATAATAATAGGTAAAACGTTTTGTTGTCCATACATTTCTTTTATTTGTCCCTTAACATCTCCTATTTGATTTGGGTCATGCGCCAAAACACGATAATCTGTATTCTGAGACACTCCATTGACTATTTTTTTCTCAACTAATTCTTCAAGTTTATTTACTTGACCAACTTTATTAGAAATAATTAAATTTCCTTTCATTTGCAACTCTTCTGTTGTCATCTCATTACTTGGAATACCTATTCCTACTTGACCATACGCCATAGTTACTACAAATGAGAATATATTCGCAATTAATTTTTTTTTCATTTCTATTAATTTAATATTGGAGTTCCACCTGAATTTAAATTAGTCTCTAAATTTTTCATATCTACTGTTTGTTCTGGTAAAATCTTAACATAAGATTTAGGAAAAATAGAACAAGTAATTGTCCATTTTTTAGTTTCTGTGGTTACTATATTAGCAAATGAAGGGTAGTCGGCATTTAACACCCATTTATTATTCACCACCTTTGCTCCTACACCAGGTAGTGCACTAGTATTAGCATCTCCCGTAACATCAACAGAAAAGTAACCACTCAATACTACTAATGCATATTTTGTTGCATCAATCATTGTATTAAACTCTTCTACCCAATCTCCATTCGGAGAAACAAGCTCAAAAGTCACCAACGCAGCAATACCTGTATTATCTGTAGTTCTTACATCTAAAATTTCAATATTATTGGTTACAGTATTCTGTACTAATAAATTATAAGACTTTTTTATATCTACCTCAACTGGGGCTAAGTTTTTTGGAAAAATCAATTGATTAGAAACCATATCTCCATTTACTTCTAAAGCTCCTCTTGGTATATCAGTATTAATTCCAACTTGGGCAAACATTGTGGTAGTAGAGAGTAATGTTGCGAGTGAAACTAAAATTGTTTTCATTATAAAATTTAAAAATTCAATTATCGCTAATTGACTATCATAAGGCTAGGATTCTCAAATTTAGGCTTTATCATTATTTTAAAACAATGTTAAAACAGCCTAAGATTACAACAATACAATATAAAAATACTCAAATAATTAAAATACAACTAATCATAAGAGTTATTTATAATGAATAAAAAATATACTTTAACTTTTTTTAACAATTAAAATAATAATTTCTACACTTCTAATAAAGTTGTAAATTTGCATTATGCTAAACAACGATACAATTTGTGCATTGGCAACAGCCAATGGAATGGGCGCTATTGCGGTTATTCGTATTTCTGGACCAGAAGCAATTTCTAAAGTTTCTCAGATTTATCAATCAAAATTTAATACAACTAAATCTTTGAATGATGCAGATTCGCACACTATACATTTAGGTTATGTGATGGATGGAGATACCATTGTTGATGAAGCATTATTTTCAATTTTCAAAAACCCGCATTCTTACACGGGCGAAGATGTTGTGGAAATTTCAACACACGGTTCTATTTATATTCAACAAAAAGTTTTAGAATTATTGAATAAAATTGGAATCAGAAACGCAAATCCAGGCGAATATACTTTTCGTGCTTTCTGGAATGGAAAAATGGATTTAACTCAAGCCGAAGCTGTTGCAGATTTGATTGCTTCAGACTCTAAAGCATCACATGAAATTGCAATAAAACAAATGCGTGGTGGTTTTTCTAATCAAATCAAAGATTTACGCGAGCAAATGATCAATTTTTCAGCTTTGATGGAGTTAGAATTAGACTTCCCTGAAGAAGATGTAGAATTTGCTGATCGCACACAATTTTATGCATTATTGAATGAATTACAATCTATTTTAAAACGTTTAGCCGATTCTTTTGCTTTTGGAAATGTAATAAAAAACGGTGTTCCCGTAGCCATTGTAGGCGCTCCAAATGCAGGAAAATCAACTTTATTGAATGCTTTATTGAATGAAGAGAGAGCAATTGTATCTGAAATTGAAGGAACTACACGCGACACAATAGAAGAAACAATTTATATTGATGGGATTGGTTTCCGTTTTATAGATACAGCGGGAATTAGAGTAGCAAACGATACAATAGAGCGTATTGGTATAGAAAAAACGTTTGAAAAAATAGACAATGCAACTATAATTATTTATTTATACGATGCAAATATCACATCTGATAATCAGATTTCTAATCAATTAGATGAATTACAAGGAAAAGGAAAAATCATTTTTAATATTGCAAATAAAATTGATGTAACAAATAATGAATCTGCAATTTCAGATGCTATAAAACAAGAATTTAAAGATATTGTTCACATCGAAATATCAGCAAAAGATCATTTTAATATTGAAGCCTTAAAAGAAAATTTAATTCATCAAATTAAATTAAAAGGTACATCTCAAGATGATACTATCGTAACAAATTCGCGTCATTTGGAAGCTCTTCAAAATACACTTTCTCAAATCGGAAAAATAAAACAAGGTATGGATATTGGACTTCCGGGAGATTTATTAGCAATGGATATTCGCGAAGCGTTGACATATTTAGGTCATATTACAGGTGAAATCGATGTAGATCAAGATATACTCGGAACAATTTTCGGAAAGTTTTGTATCGGGAAATAAAAGTGTTAATATCAGACAAACAACACCTTTCAACTGCCTAACATTTAAAATGTTAGGCTTTTTGTTTTATATTTGAAAATACATAAATAGATGTTGTTTTGACATATTTCACACCAAAACTACACCTCTATTTTTTTATACTAATAAAAGGTGTAGTCACTACACCTCGAATTATTCAAATATGAAAATAAGTTTAAAACAGAAGAAATTAAAATCCGGTAGAATCAGTCTTTATCTTGAATTTTATAAAGGTTCAAAATTTGATAATTTTGGTAAAGAAATTCATTTACGTGAGTTTGAGTATTTAAAACTCTATTTAACTCCAAATCCCAAAACTTATGAAGAAAAAAGAATTAACAAAGAAAACTTTGAGTTGGCTGAAAATATATTTGCAATTCGAAAATCTGAAATACAAAAATTGTATTCAATTACAAGATGAAAATGTCGTTATTGTTTTAGGTGTAGTAACAAGTTTGGTTAGACAGAAAAGGAAATGATTATCTTTAATAAAACAAATTTACAATGGGACATAGAGCAAATTTAATCATTATAGAGAATGAAAAAAACAAAATTTATTATTCTCATTGGAGTGGTAATTCAATACCAAATATAATATCTCAAGGGCTTGAGTATTGTGAAAAATATTTTAAAAACTTTAATGAAGATGGTTACATCATGGATAACGCTTGGGCTGAAGGTGGTATATTAATCGACAAGGACAATAAATATATCTTATTTTTTGGTGGTGAATTTTTAGAAACAAATGCGTTACGGAAAGCTTTTATTAAATACCTAAATCAATATATTTGGATAGATTGGAAAATTGATTGGGCTTATAAAGGTATTGTTGATCTTGCTGAATATTTAAATATGATGAGTGATACTATTTTGGCTGATGGATGCAAACCAAATTATAATAAAATTGATGATTGGAAATCTCTCATCAAAGAGATAGAGTGTGAATGGAGTCACAAAACATTAGTTACAATCATTCGTAATCAAAAAATTAACGATTATATTTTGGCTGGGCATTGGGAGGAAATAAATTTTTGTATCGCTGAAGGTGAAGATATTATTAATAAAATTCCGTCATCTTTTTTAGTTTCAACCCCAAAACAAATAAAAGAAGTTGAAATTGAAGATATTCTTTTAATCGATTATGATACGAAACAATTATTTGCTAATTGGACTGATTGTAATGATGATAGACATATAGATGAGATAACCGATATTTGGATTGATTGGACAGCTACCAGACAAACAGAAGGCGTGTCATTTAATTTCAACTATACAAATCGAAAACATTCATACATTAAAATGACCGAACAAGAATTCTTAAACTATATTAACAAATGGGGATTAATATCTAATAAACAAATCTAAATTAACACCAATATGTCCACTGAATTATTTGCAATTACGAATACTTCATTAAATGGAAAAGATTCGTTTAATGAATGGGAGAAAATTATTGAAAATTTAAATGAACTAAAAAATGATAATTCAAAAATAAATAAATGGAATTTTGAAATTGAACCAGAACTTGACATTTACCCTTTTAATGTAAGCTTTTATTCATCAAATAACTCTCAACCTACATTATACGAGAATATATGTGTAATCAAAACAATTTACAAATACAACCTAATCTATCAAAATTATACTTTAGATTGGTTTGTGAATTTTAGAAATGAACTCCATCAAATTATAAAAATTTTAGGAGGAACAGAAGTCATTTTTCTTGCATATGGGGCTCCAAATAGATTATCTCATTATTTAGAAAATATGGCATGGGAAAATGTTTCATATGAAGAAATTAAAACATTACTAATTCAAGAATTCGGTCAACAAATTACAAATTACGCAGACTTAAATCTTTCTAAATTAGATTACAAAAACATCAAAGAGTTTTTCCTAGATGATTTTTCTGACTTAAATTTTTAAATCAGAAAAATCATCTATCATACAATCGATTTTCTTTTTAGAGTTCAAATACAGATTTTGATATTCTATATCATTCAACATTAGCGGAATATTTAAAATATTATCTTGGCATTTATCTTTCAATATTTCATCAATTTCTTCCCATGTAAATAAAAACTCATCTCCATTTCCTATACCTTGGTAAATATCACTTTGATTATTCAAATAATACATCTTATCTCCTCCAAAAAGTTTATTGTATTCCATTAAAACAGTACGAAATTTATTTAACTGATTTAGTGTTGATTTAAAATAGAAATCTTTCTTTAAAAATAGCTCCATAAATGGATTCCATTTTGAAAAGTAAGACATATAATTCATATAAATATCTTGATGAATATCTATCCAGTCAAAACTATTTTCATCTTTTGATTTTAACTCAAAAGTTGGTTTTAAAATCTCATTCATTGTTATATCAATCAAATGAATTGGAATATCTTGAAAATTATATTTCCACCAGAATTTCTTATCAGCAAAGATTTCTTCCCCAAATTTGTGATAAAGTTGCTTTTCTTGATAATTTTCTTCCTCTAAATAATACGTTTTAACATTTGGATCAATTAGAATCTTTCCTAGTATTATATAATTATCTGGTTGAGGATCTTCCAACATTTCAAAATATTCACTATATCCAATATAACCATATTCGATATTAACACACAAACGAGTAGATAAATCAATCGCTAATTTTTTAATAGATGACGTATCCAAATTATGTTTACCAAGAGGTGATATTCCAGCCATATTTTTAATTATTTTAACCTCTCCTCTCCTCCATTAACCACTTCATATTTATTTGCCCAACTAAAATAATCATACTCAATTTCCTGCCAAGTATTATGATTAATCTCAAAACCATAGTTTAAGCCAAAATCATATAAACTAATACAGACATGTAAACGATCCTTATCTTCAAAAGATAATGATTTATCAAACAATGTGTTTGAATTTAATTTTTGTAAAACTATTTCTACTAAATTGTTTGGATTAGCTTGTTTTAAAAGTGGATCAAAAATAACTTCTCCAACAATAACAATATCTAAATTTTCATTGTAACGATATAAAAACCAATAGTCGTTCAAATCGTTTAAAGCATCTAAATCTGATGAATCACAAGTACAAAAAGTGATGTCTTTACTAATTTTACACATAATTATTCTTTGTATAAAAATATTGTTTTTCTTTCAAAAGCAAATTATCCGTTTGTATAATTTTACTAACTCTTACTAATATAACGTCTTATTTTGACGCTATAATCTATTATCTTTGAAATAATGATACAAATACGGTTTACCGTAAATAATTATCCGATAATATTACTTTATTCGCAGTTATTGTATTTGTATATTTACAACAAAGAATTGATAAGCAAATATGGCTAAAAAAGTCCAAACAAAAAGTACTGAAGAAATCCTTTGGGATTCAGCAAATAAATTACGTGGTTCGGTAGAACCTTCCGAATATAAACACATAGTATTAAGTTTAATCTTCTTAAAATTTGCAAGTGATAAATTCATCAAGCGTAGAGAAGAATTGATTACTGAAGGAAAAGAAGCATTCTTAGAAATTCCTGAATTTTACCAAGCAGATAACATTTTCTATTTACCAGAAGAATCGCGTTGGACATACATTATTGAAAACGCGAAACAAGAAGACATTACCCTAAAAGTAGATACGGCTTTAAAAACCATCGAACAAAAAAATAAATCGTTAGAAGGTGCATTGCCTGATAATTATTTTTCACGTTTGGGATTAGATCAATCCAAGTTTTCGGCTTTATTGGATACTATCAACAACATTGATACGCTGAAAGACGAAGCCCAAGATATTGTAGGTCGTGTGTACGAATACTTTTTGAGCAAGTTTGCGATTGCTGAGGGAAAAGGAAAAGGAGAATTCTATACACCAAAGTCGATTGTAAACTTAATTGCCGAAATGATTGAACCCTACAAAGGGAAAATCTATGACCCGTCTTGTGGTTCGGGTGGTATGTTTGTGCAATCGTTGAAGTTTATTGAAAAACACCAAGGAAACAAAAAAGACATTTCGATTTACGGACAAGAGTTAACGAATACCACATTTAAACTAGCGAAAATGAACTTGGCGATTCGTGGAATTTCTGCCAATTTAGGAAATAAAGCAGCGGATACCTTTGCCGACGATCAGCACAAGGAATTGAAAGCCGATTACATCATGGCAAATCCACCCTTTAACTTAAAAGATTGGCGTGCCGAAAACGAATTAACCGATGATACACGTTGGGCAGGATATGAAGTGCCTCCAAAATCCAATGCCAACTATGCGTGGATTTTGAATATGATTTCCAAGTTGTCTCAAAACGGAGTAGCTGGTTTTATCTTGGCAAATGGTGCACTTTCGGGTGGTGGCGAAGAATACAAAATCCGTAAACAAATCATTGAAAACGACTTGGTAGAAGCCATTGTGATTTTACCACGTGCGATGTTTTATTCTACAGATATATCAGTAACGCTTTGGATATTGAATCGCAATAAAAACGAACACACAGTTGAAGTAAATGATGGAGTTAAAAACTATCGCAAGCGCGAAGGTGAAGTATTGTTTATGGATTTACGCCAAAAAGGAGAACCGTTCGAAAAGAAATTTACTCAGTTTTCGGAACAAGATATTGAAGACATCACGGCTACATATCACAATTGGCAACAAAAAGATTGGGAAACAACTTATGCCAACGAAGCAGAATATTGCTTTTCAGCAAGTATAGAAGATATTCGTAAAAAAGATTATTCTTTGGTGCCGAGTAAGTATATCGAATTTGTAAACCGTGATGAATCGTTGGATTACAATACGCAAATGCAAACCTTACAAACTGATTTAAAAGAGTTGTTTACGCAAGAAGCTAAGTTGAAACAACAAGTAGCGAACGTATTTAAATCGTTGGGTTATGAGTTATAATATTTTAGGGGATTATATTAGAAAAGTCGATAATAAAAATAAAGATTTAAAAGTACTTAATCTTCAAGGATTGAGTATGACAAAAGAATTTAGAAAATCGACGTCTAATATTGTTGGAACGGATCTTTCAAAATATAAAATCGTAAAGCAAGGGCAGTTTTGTTGTGATTTTATGTCAGTAATTCGAGTGCACAAACTTCCTGTAGTATTAAATAATTTAGGAGAAGACGCAATTATTTCCCCTGCTTATGTAGTGTTCGAAATTATTGATAAAGAAATTCTATTACCAGAATATTTAATGATGTGGTTTAGAAGATCTGAATTTGATCGTTATGCAGATTTTAGATGTGACAGTTCTATTCGTGGTGGTTTTCAATGGGAAGAATTATGCGAAGTAGAATTACCTATTCCATCTACCGAAAAGCAACGCGAAATTGTAGCCCAATATGAAGCCGTAGCCAACAAAATAAAAGTCAACGAGCAAATTTGCGAAAAGTTAGAAGCCACAGCACAAGCCTTGTACAAACAATGGTTTATAGATTTTGAATTCCCAATCTCAAAAGATAGTCATCCAGAACTTTTCTGTCATTCAGAGCTTGTCGAAGAATCTACAACCAAATCGTATAAATCTTCTGGTGGAAAAATGGTTTTTAACGAAGAACTCGAAAAAGAAATCCCTGAGGGTTGGGAAATTGGATTATTATCAGATTTAATAACTGTAAAGTATGGTAAAGATTACAAGCATTTAAATACTGGAAAAATACCACTTTATGGTTCTGGAGGTATAATGAGTTATGTTGACAGTATTTTATACGATAAACCTTCAGTTTTAATTCCAAGGAAAGGTTCTTTAAACAATATCTTGTATATTAAAACTCCATTTTGGTCAGTTGACACCATGTTCTATTCAATACCAAAAATTGAAAACGTTTTGATTTATGTTTTCAACGTACTTTCTAGAATGGATTTTAATTCTTTGAATGTTGGATCTGCGGTGCCTAGTATGACTACTGAATACTTAAATAGTATGCAAATTTTAATTCCAAATGAAAAAACACTAAAATCATTTGAAAGCGAATTATATAAAATTGAAGAATATAAAATATCAATTAATAAGCAAAACCAAAAACTCACCCAACTCCAAAGTTTATTGTTAAGCCGTTTGGCGAGATTGGAGGGGTGAATAAAAACTAAACTACTAATAACTTAAGGAAACAATATTAATTAAATTATGCAAAACTCAAAATTACTATCTTCTGTTGCTCTTTTTAGTGAGCTTTACAATAATTCTAAAGAGGATATTTTTGAAATAATCGGGGAGTTTATTGTGGGAGTTTGTATTCACAATTCTAAATTTACTTTTACAGTAACAGAATTAAAATTATTAATGGAAACCAATTATGGTTTTGATCTACCAGAAGCTGTTCTAAAAACAGTTTTAAATAATAGACTTTCAAAAAGACTTACTAGACAAGGGATAAATTATTTTTTTGATTCAACGAATATTAGTCAAGAGGAAAGATTAAAATACAATTTTGATAATATTACTAGTGAGCAAGATGAACTATTTAATAATTTAATTCGATTCATTGAAGATAAAAAACAAAGTAAATTAAATGGTGTAGAAGCTCAGAAAGTTGAATCTAATTTTTATGAATTTTTATTAGACAATGGATTTTCTGAAACTTATTCTAATTATATAAGTGCATTTGTAATATCAAATGAAGGAAATACTAAATTTCAAAATATTTTAGCAAATATTAAAGAAGGTTTAATTCTTTATGAAGGAATAAAATATTCACCTGACTTAAATGAATTAGGTGTATGGAAAAATAAATTAACAGTCTATTTAGGTACAGAATATTTGTTTAATTCTCAAGGATTGAATGGTGAGTTATTTAATCAAATTTTTAATGACTTTTTTAATTTAGTTAGAGAGATTAATTTAAAAAACAGTAGTTCTGGAAAAACTATTGAATTAAAATACTTTTCAGAAACTAAAGAAGAAATTAATAGATTTTTCTCTACTGCGGAGCATATTAAATCGGGTAAAATAAGCTTAAGAATTAGTAAACCAGCAATGGTAAATATTGTTTCTAATGCTAAAGATGTTTCTGATATTGCTCTAAGAAAAGCTTTGTTTTTTCAAAATTTAAATAACTTAGGAATTCATGAGGATTTATATGAATGTGGTATTGACGATCTAAAATTATATAATTTAGAAGATCAACAAATTCTACAAGAATTAGAAAAATTAAGTGTTGAAAAAAATAGAAATTTTAAAGAAGAAGATACACTTTTATTAATTAGTATTTTCACTAAGATAAATTGTCTACGTAAAGGTAATTCAAATAATAGCTTTGAAAAATCTAGATATTTATATCTATCTGAAAATTCATTAGCAAGATTTTTAGGACATAATGAATTATTAAAAGTTAAAGAAGGTGATTTTACTTATTGTAAGGAAATGGACTTTTTAACTACTAAGTTTTGGTTTTATTTGAATAAAGGTTTTGGAGGAAAAAGTATTGAAATACCTAAATCATTAGCATTAATCAATAAAGCTAAAATCATTATATCATCTCATTTACAAAATTCAGTTTCTGAAAAATATGACGACTTCACACGAAAAGTTAAGAATAAGGAATTATCCGAAGAAGAAATTAAGCTAATAAGTCTTGAATTAAAATCTAAAATTGCTAATCCTGAGAAAATTGCAATTGATATAATTGATAATTCATTAGAATTTTTGGAAAATGAAAATTACTTAGAAAAAGCGTATGATGAAATGGTCTTTAAAGATCTAAAATTAAAAGAACAAGAAGCGAAAATTTTAGCATTTGAAGAGAAAGAACGTAAAGAGTTAGAAGAAAAGACACGTAAAGAACAAGAAGAACAAGAGCGTAAAGAAAAATTAGCTTTAGATAAAAGAAAACAAGATTGGGTTATTCAAGAATTTGCAAAAGAGAATAAGGAAAATATTAATAGTTTAATATATTTCTTTAAGTCACTAGTTCCAGAATTGATAATCGTACTAATAACTGTCGTGATATTTAGAATTGATTATACAATAAACCTGCTTAAAGGTCTTTCTATTAATTCAATTGCGGTTTTTTGGATTTGTATAGTATGTTTAATACTAATTGCTCAATTTATTAAAAGTAACTTTATTGATAAAGATAAAGTGAAAAAAGGATGGGGAATATTGAAAAAAGTTAGATACTTTTTCTCCGATAAATATGAAAATATTAGAAAAAAGGAATTGGAATCTAACTATTTAGACTAATCAGTTAATAATGAAATACACCGAATCACAATTAGAACAGGCTTTTATCAGCCTTTTGGAAACAGAAGGCTATCACTATATCAACGGAAAAGAATTGATAAGAACTTCTAATCAAGAAGTGTTGTTGAAAGAAGATTTACGTGTTTTTTTGTTAGTTCGATATCCCGATTTAGAAGAAATAGAATTAGAAAGCATTATCAATGAAATCGCTTTTCAATCGACTTCTAATTTGTATGAATCCAACAAATACATCTGTAAATTATTGGCAGATGGCTTGATTTTTAAACGCAATAATCCGACTAAAAAGGATTTACATATTCGATACATTGATATTGATGAAGTAAAAGCGAATGATTTCAAAATTGTGAATCAATTAGAAATTCAAGGTTCGGAACTTCGCATCCCTGATTTGATTTTGTACATCAACGGAATTCCTGTTGTAGTTTTTGAGTTTAAAACAGCTATTGAAGAAGATATTACAATACATGATGCGTTTAAACAATTAACGGTTCGTTACCGTCGTGATATACCTGAATTGATAAAACACAATGCGTTTTGTGTGATTTCGGATGGCGTAAATAACAAGGCTGGAACATTATTTTCTCCTTATGAATTCTATTACGGATGGAACAAAATTACAGGAGATGAGAAAAAAGCGTTGACAGGAATTGAAACCACAACCTCTATTGTACACGGGATGTTGAATCAAAATCGCTTGATTGATATTCTGCATCATTTTATTTTGTTTCCTGATAACTCAAAACACGAGCTAAAAATCTTAACGCGTTACCCACAATATTATGCAGCGAATAAATTGTATCAAAATATTTTAGCGCACCGCAAACCAGAAGGTGATGGTAAAGGCGGAACGTATTTTGGTGCAACAGGCTGTGGTAAAAGTTATACGATGTTGTACTTATCGCGTTTATTGATGCGTTCGACTGATTTTGCAAGTCCAACAATTATCATTATTTCCGACCGTACCGATTTAGATAATCAATTATCTACAGATTTTACGAATGCAAAGAAGTTTATTGGCGATGAAAATATTATTAATATTGAATCAAGAGCTGATTTAAGAAATCGATTACGAGGTATTGAAAGCGGTGGTGTTTATTTAACAACGGTTCAAAAATTTGCAGAAGATGACGAGATTTTATCCGATCGTACCAATATCATTTGTATTTCGGATGAAGCCCATCGTTCACAAGTCAATTTAGATTTAAAAGTTAAAATTGACGAAGAAAAAGGCGTAACAAAATCGTATGGATTTGCCAAATATTTGCATGATTCTTTACCGAATGCGACTTATGTTGGTTTTACAGGAACACCGATTGACCAGACTTTAGAGGTTTTTGGAGATGTGGTCGATCAATACACTATGTTCGAATCGGTTAATGATGAAATCACGGTTCGTTTAGTCTATGAAGGTCGAGCAGCAAAAGTAAATTTAGATTACAATAAAGTTCAAGAAATTGAATCTTATTATGAAAATGCAGTAGCTGAAGGCGCATCGGAATATCACGTAGAAGCTAGTCAAAAAGCCATTGCAAATATGGAAGTGGTTTTAGGCGATACGGATCGTATAAAAGCCATTGCAAAGGATTTTATCGAACATTATAAAAATCGTTTAGAAGAAAATTCAACCGTTGCAGGAAAAGTGATGTTTGTTTGTGCATCTCGTGGAATTGCTTATAAATTGTATCAAGCAATTTTAGCTCTAAGACCAGAATGGGGTGAAATAATGTTGCTTGAAAATTTATCCGAAAAAGAACAAAAAGATATCAAACCCATAGCGCGTGTAAAAATGATAATGACACGTAATAAGGATGATGAAAATGAATTGTGGGATTTATTGGGTAATAAAGACAACCGCAAAGAATTAGACCGTCAGTTCAAACAAATCAAATCCAATTTCAAAATTGCTATTGTAGTTGATATGTGGCTAACAGGTTTTGATGTGCCGTTTTTAGACACCATCTACATTGACAAACCTTTGCAAACTCATAATTTAATTCAAACAATTTCTCGAGTTAATAGGAAATATCAAGGAAAAGATAGAGGATTAGTTGTTGATTATATCGGTATAAAAAAGAACTTGAACAAAGCGTTAGGAATGTTCAATAATCAAACCGCAGATGATGATTTTGAAGATTTGGATCAAGCAGAAATTATTGTTCGTGATCAAGTCGATTTGTTGAGACAATTTTTTCATCAATTTGATACGACCTTATATTATCAGGGTAATCCTGTAGAGAAACTTCAATGTTTGAATAAAGCATCTGAATTGGTTTTACAAACAGAAGATTCCGAAAAATTCTTTGTAAATATCACGAAAAAACTAAAATCAGCTTACAATTTGGTAAGTGGTTCCGAATTATTTACATCAAAAGAAGTTGATGAGATTCATTTCTATTTTGCCGTAAAATCAATTGTGGTAAAATTAACCAAAGGTGAAGCTCCTGATACTGCTCAAATGAATGCTAAAGTGGCAAAATTAGTCGAAGAAGCCATTATTTCAGAAGGCGTTGAAGAAATCTTTAAACTAGACGATAATAAGGCAAATGCAATTGATTTATTCAACGATAAATTCATTGAGAAAATCTCGAATTTGGAACTTCCGAACACCAAAATTAAAATTTTAGAACGTTTGCTAAAGCAAACAATTACAGATTTTAAAAAGGTAAATAAAGTCAAAGGTCAAGATTTTTCGGAGCGCTTACAATCCATCATCAACCGTTATAACGAACGTAGCGAAGGCGATATTTTGGATTATGAAGGCATTCAGTTTGATACTGCCGAACAAATGTTGGATCTCATCATTAAACTTCGTGTTGAAATGGATTCGTTCCAAGATTTAGGTATTGATTATGAAGAAAAAGCTTTTTACGACATTTTGGATATGATCTGTAAACAATACGGTTTTGAATTCGACAATGACAAAATGCTGGAATTAGCTCGTGAAATAAAAATAATTGTTAAAAATACGGCTAGATATCCTGATTGGAGTGATAGAGATGATATCAAAGCACAATTAAAAATGGATATTATTATCAAATTACATGAATACGGCTACCCTCCTATTACACAGGAAGATGTTTACAAAAATGTATTAGAACAAGCAGAGAATTTTAAGAAGAATAGAAATTAGACGAAATGTATAAAGAACTACAAGAAGAAGTTTATAATTGGTTAATAGAAAAAAATAGAAAGGATAAAAACTTCACGTTTTCTGTTAGACAAAAAGCAAATAAAGGAGCTGAATTAAACTATTTTATTGGTACTGAAAAATCAAATTATTTTTCCACTACATTTTGGTTTATTCCTGTATCATATCCAGGCTCTTCAAGTGACTTGATTAATCTAGTTTTTTATTTAAAAAAAGGAAAAATAGAATTTTATATACAGTTTAACCAAACTAAAAATCCTAGCGATAATCAAAATAAATGTGATTTAATTCTAGTTCAAAAAGTTAAAGAAAGGCTTAAAGACCAGTTTGAACGCGTGTATTATCCAGATGAAAAAGCTAAAATGGAGTTTTTTGGAATTTACTCCACTACTGATTATGATTCATTTGATGAATTAGAAAATGATCTTGAAAATTTATTAAATCGAGTAATTCCTATAGTTGAGGAAGAAATTACAAAAATAAAAAGTGAGAATCCAGATTTTATTGCTCATCGATTTACTCCAGAAGAACAGTTAAAAATGCTGAATAAAATGGATGAACGATTTGAAAAATATAAAATTATCAAAGATTTAACTAATGATCTAGTTGAAGAAGAAAATCAATTAATATATATGGATAATAACAGAAATTCTATTCCCTTTAACCAAATCTTATACGGACCTCCTGGTACAGGAAAAACATATAACACAATCAATAAAGCTTTAGAGATAATAAATGACGACGAAGTGAAAACTTTGGACTGGAATAATCGTACTTCTGTAAAAGCACTTTACGACAAAAAGGTTGATGAAGGTCAAATAGTTTTTACGACTTTTCATCAAAGTATGACATATGAAGATTTTATTGAGGGTATAAAGCCTGTTATAGAAGAAAATGAAGACGGAATTAAAAATGTTATTTATGAAGTTAAAAATGGAATTTTCAAAGAAATATGTAAAAATGCTGATAAGCCACAATTTGAAAAGCTAGAAGTTGTAAATGAATATTCTTTTGATGATGCTTTTAATGATCTTGTTTTAGAAGCTAATCAAAAACTTGAAAATAATGAACAATTATTTCTTCCAATTTTAACTGAAAACTTAGGCTTAAAAATAGTTGGTATTTCTGATAGAGGGAACTTGATTTTAAAACCTATTTACTCTGATGATGCAAAAGATTATACTGTTTCTTATTCTCGTGCTGAAAAATTACAACAAGTTTATCCTAATCTATCTGTTATAAAAAACATTGATAAAGAATTTAGATCTGTAATTGGTGGATCCAATTCAACAGCATATTGGGCAGTTCTGAATTACATCAATAATAAAATAAATTCAAAAAAATCCTCAAATTCTCAAAGTATCATTTTACCTCCAAAACCATTCGTTCTGATTATAGACGAAATCAACCGAGGAAATGTCTCCCAAATTTTTGGTGAATTAATTACGTTAATCGAAGAAGACAAACGATTAGGAAATGACGAAGCAATTGAAGTCACTTTACCTTATTCGAAAGAGAAATTTGGAGTTCCGTCTAACCTTTACATCATTGGAACGATGAACACAGCAGATCGTAGTGTTGAAGCTCTAGATACTGCGCTTAGACGCCGTTTTGTTTTTGAAGAAATGCCGCCAAAATACGATTTAGATGAACTTCAAGAAAATTTATTTGGATTTACAGCTTCTCACCTATTAGTAACAATTAACAAACGAATTGAAAAATTATTAGACAGCGATCATCAAATTGGACACGCCTATTTTCTAAATAAAGATGAAAACACGATTATTACTTCTTTCTATAAAAATATAATTCCATTGCTTCAAGAATATTTCTTTGGTGATTATGGGAAAATTGGATTGGTTTTAGGTTCTGGATTTGTTGATCTTAATAAACAAGATCATGAAAATCAAAGTAAATCAATTTTTGCAAGTTTTGGATATGAGAACGATATTTCAGCTTATGAAGAAAGAAAATCTTATAAAATCTTAGGTTTAAATGATAAAGACTTTGATTTTGGAAATGCAATCAAATTATTAATGAATAAATAATATTTTGAATAAACAAAATCTCATCACTGTATTTGAACATGAAAAACTTTTCTTTAATCTAAATAATGAACAAGAAAAGCAACTTCATGATGCTTTAGAAATTTACCATGGTAATCAAACTCCTTTCTTTAAACTAATTAGAAATGGTGTTCAATTCAATGAACATGTAGGTATTATTCAAATCGGTAAAATAACTATTGAGGTTTTACCAAAAGCAGATAGAGCTGGAGAAAAAATATGGCGTGATTTATTGATTGGTATGATCAAAACCGTTTGGGGATTTGATGTTAAATCAACTGGTTCGAGTTCATTGAAATTAAAATCAAATTCAATCTTAGAGCTGTACTTTGAGCTATTTATTTCAGAAGTAGAATATTTACTTCATAGAGGTTTGATTAAAAGATACCGTAAAGATGAAGGAAATCAGACTTCACTAAAAGGTGCTTTACAGTTCTCAAAACATATTTCTCAGAATTTGGTTCATAAAGAACGATTTTATGTAAAATATACGCAGTATTCTAATGAACATACTATTCATGAAATCTTATTCAAAACGATAAAACTTTTAGCTCATATAAATTCAAACTCTCTTTTAAAAGGAAGAATTAGTGCATTGACTTTAGACTTTCCTGAAATGAAAGAGATTAAAGTAAATGAATCTACATTCAAAAAAATAGTTTTTGATCGAAAAAATCAGCATTATAAAACTGCTTTAGAAATTTCTAAATTATTATTGTTGAATTATCATCCTGATATTTCCAAAGGTCGAAATGATGTATTGGCTTTAATGTTTGATATGAATAGTTTATGGGAACAGTTTATTTTAGTGACTTTGAAAAGAAAATTAAAAACACATCTAGTTTCCTCACAAATAACAAAAAGTTTCTGGAAACCTACTTCAGGGTATTCGTCAAAAATGCGACCTGACATTATTTTAAAATGTAAAGAATCTCAAGAAAATTATGTCTTAGATACAAAATGGAAAAACCTAAATGGTTATAATCCATCACCTGAAGATTTGCGTCAAATGTATGTTTATCACCGATTTTATCAAGCTAAAAAAGTTGCATTGATTTATCCTTCTGATCAACATTTCATTCAGAAAGGAAATTACTTTAATTCAAAAAATCATTTAGAAATGTCGGATAAAGAATGTAGTGTTATGCAAATTGCTACATCAACGGATATTAAAAATTGGCAAGAAGAGATTACAAATCAAATTAAAAAATTATTATATTGATAATATTGTCCGTTATTCTACAAAAATTATAAGTTTTTGAATGGAATAACGGACGATTTATTTCTCCTTTACTTTCTTAACTCTAAATTTAATCGTTTTAACCTTCGCTGATAATTTTGTAAATAATTACGTTTCAACTTTTCAGATAAATAAGATTTTGAAATTAAATCTTTTACTTCTTCTTCTTTAGAAGTTAGATTTTGAATGACTTTTACTATCGATTTCTCTGTCATCCCTGCTTTCTCGCCCAATACAAATAACTGATCAATGACTTTTCCTTTTGAAATAGATTTTGGCAATAATCCATCTTTTAAAGCAAAATCTGAATCATCAATATGAATTTTCGTATTTAATAAATCATAAGCTGGGCTTAATTTAAAATCACCTTGTTGAGTTTCTATCAAGGAAAAATTCTTTAATTGAGCATCGCCATTTGAAAATAAATAATTGAAAACGATTAATGTAAACAATTTAGGCGTTTCTACTTTCCAAGCAGGAACATATTTTTTCAAAGCATCAAATAATTCCAAATAACTACCTTCGTACTTATATTGTTCACCATCTGTTGCTGGTGATTTACCTAATAAGGAAGCGAAATCTTCTACAGCTAATTTTTCTCTATTTACATCATAATCAAAACGTTTTGTTATATATGCATGACTTCCATCTTTAAAGAAAATTAAGGCGTTTTCTGCTGTTTCAATTTTAAAAATTTGTTTCGCTATTTGCATCGTTAAATGCTCGTTTGCTGGTGCAAATTCGCTGTTTTTAGGTAGATCAGAAATTGGCTTAAGAATATATTGTCCACTTTCGTTTTCATTGGTCAATCTTAATACATTTCCATCAAGAATTAGCGAATATTTTTCCTGAAATCCTGAAATTGAAATATGCGTTTGATTTTGATTAAAGCTGCTTTTATCTTTTCGATCAGCTGGTGAAGTATAGCTTAAAATTGGATTTACTTTTCTGCCATCAAACATCTTTTTCAATACATTTGGACTATACGTACTAAAATTTTCTTTTAAAGAACCCGGGCAATTTTTTAATTCTAAATTCATTCTACACTCTTTCTATTGTTACTGCACCTACTGTATCTACTTTTGACGCTTGTAATAATATTCCAAAAGCATCATTTTCATCAATTTTAAACATTTTACAAATCATTCGTTTATTTACACCTTCGGGTAATAAATGATAAAAAAACGGGAACAATGTATTAGATTCAAACTCTTTTTGATTTTTAGGTAATGTTAAACTTATTGAAGGTTTAGATTTATCAGATAACCAGTTTTCATTGTATTTAAAATGAAAACTACCATTGTCTAACTGTGTCAAAATCCCTGCCTTTTCACCTTTATATAAAATATGAGCAATTCTCATTATTCAATTATTTTTATATCTAATCTAATTTCTAATCCTAATGCATCACATAGTTTTTGTAATGTTTCTAACGTTGGATTACCTTTACCGCTTTCAAATTGTTTTAGTGTACGTAAACCAACACCCGAAATTTCAGCCAATGTTTCTTGTGTAATATCTAAAACTTTACGACGTTCTTTTATCTGTTCAATTAATAGTAGTGTCATATATTGCACTTTTATAGTAAATTTAAGAATAAATCTAATATAAAACAAGAAAAGTGCAATTAGTTGCACTTTTTAAAATTTAATATAAGTTTTGAATAAAATTGGCGTCAATTAGTGCCATATATCGCACTATTTAAATAATTCTAAATATTAATACACTACAAATCAACCAGTTGAACTAGTTGTTTTTGAATTTCTTCATTTTTTATTTTACGATGTGATGCGCTGTACACACACTTTCCATCTTTTATTATTAAGATTTGTGGTGATTCGTGCTGAACATTGTAACGACGTTCAATCTCATTAGAGATTGGTCTATACGTTAATAAATCTAAATAATTCAGTTCAAAATCACTTTCTTTTACAATATCCCAAATAATATCACATAACCCACAAGTTGTACTATGTTTATAAATAATTTTTGGTTGATTAAAAGATACTTGATCAATTTGGTCTAAGTGATCTAAAGTTGTAATATCTATTTTTTTCATTTTTGTTTCAATTATTTCATCTATAAAATTACATTGAAAAGAAGAAATAACCTATTCTATTTAATTATTGTATTTTCTTTGTATCTCAAAATATAGTTAATAGTAGATTTTTAAAAATACTATATAAGATGTTAAACTTATTATAAAATTAGCTACACCAAAACTACATCTCACTCCCCTACACTATTGATGATTATAGAGCTTGTTACTTTCTGTATCGGGGGAAATAATAGTGTTAATACCAGACAAATAACACCATTCAACTACCTAACATTTAAAACGTTAGTCTTTTTGTTTTATATTTGAAAATAGTTAAAAGGATAATAATTATCCTATTTGTACATCAATTGTACACCAATATTATTTAGTTACTAAAAATGGTGTATAAATGTACACCATCAAATATAATCGTTATGAAAAATCACTCTCAAACAAAGAAAAATTTCAGAAAATAAAATTACTCTTTTTCTTGAATTTTATAAAGGGACTACCACAACAAATCTATATTAGAGTATCTTTAATATTGGAATACAGAAATAATGAATTTCTTTTCATTAAATTTAATGTTTCAATTGCACCTAATGATAAAAAAAACTACGATTCTGACTTTTTTTCTTCTACCTATTTTTTTTAATTCTTGTATACAAGAAGAAGAATTGGATACAAATGCGGATATTTTAGAAGCTTATATTCCACCTCAGTATCTCAAAACAGATCCAATTATTACCAATAATTCGATTGAATTTAGAGTAAAATCTAATATTGATTTGAAAAATCAAGCTCCAGTTTTTATTCTATCACCCAATGCAACCATTGATCCTGTTAATGGAACTCTTCGCGATTATTCAACAACACAAACTGCCGTAGTAACTGCTCAAGATAAACGTTGGAAAAAAGTATATACAATCAGTTTTAACATTGATGAATTAAGTACTTCATATTTATTTAATCAAGCCGAATTAACGGATAAAGATCGGTATTATCGCTTTTATTCAATAGGTTCTAATGGTGATAAAATTTATGATTGGGCCACTGGAAATTCAGGCTATGTAACTGTCGCTGGAAATAAAACACCCGATGAATATCCTACAACAGTAGAAAAAGGTAGAAATGGAGGTTATGCAGCCAAAATGCAAACTCTTTATACAAGTAGTTTTGCTGCTGCAACTGGAAATCCTATTGCGGCAGGAAATTTATTTCTTGGGAGCTTCAAAACAAATATTTTCAATACGCTAAAATCGACCAAATTCGGATTGCCCTATTCAGGTGAATTACCAAAATCTGTTCGCACCTATTATAAATATAAAGCTGGAAAAGAAGTGAGAGATCAAGATTTTAAAGTAATTTCAGGAGCAGTTGACTCGTTTGATATTTATGCTATTATTTTTGAGTCACAAGCAAAAGATAATTATTTATACGGAGATCATGATTTTAAAGATCCTCGAAATGTTGCTATTGCAAGAGTATCGAAAGCAGATCGTTTGGAAACTTCAAATTGGAGAGAAATTAATTTTCCGTTCAAATTAGTCGAAGGAAAAAAATATGATCCTACGAAAGAATATGTTTTAGCCATCGTGATGTCATCGAGTATTGATGGAGCCTATTTTACAGGTGCTATCGGAAGTACATTAATTGTTAATGAAGTTGAATTAATTTATAATTAGAAAAAATGGAAAACTGTATTAAAAAAATTTTCACATTTATCATCCTATCCAATTCATTTCTTATAATAAATGCCCAAGAAATTGAAAATGGAGAACAAAATGAAGTTTCATTTTTTAAGAAAAATATAGATTATCAAGTCAAAGCTCAATTTAGTATTGGTGGAGCTTCTCCAATTGGAATGCCTTCAGAAATTCGAAAAATTGAAAGTTATAATCCTACTTTACAATTGGGATTAGGTGCAAATGCTACAAAATGGTTTAATGATAAACATAAATTTGGAATTCGAGTCGGATTACATGTAGAAGGTCGCGGAATGAAAACCCAAGCAAAAGTAAAAAACTATTATACGCAAATAGAAGATGATACTAGTGCCCAAACGAAAGGTTTTTTTACTGGACATGTGATTACTGAAATGGACAATGCGTATGTTTCTATGCCTGTTTTATTAGTGTGGAATACTTCTACAAAATGGAATTTGTATGGTGGATTTTACTTTTCTGCATTGATTGATAAATCCTTTTCAGGATATATTTATGACGGTGTTTTTAGAGAAGGAAGTCCTATTGGAGAGCCTACAACTTTCGAGAATACAGCCAAAGGTTTGTATGATTTTTCAGATTATTTAAGCACATTTCAATTTGGAAGTCAGCTCGGGGTTGAATATAAATTAAAGAATCATTTTAGCTTATTTTTTGATGTTACAATGGCACATAAACAAGTTTTCAAAAAAGATTTCGAAGCAATTTCATTCAAAATGTATAACATTTATGGAAATACTGGATTTGCTTATAATTTCTAGCTTTTCAATCAACATTAAAAAAGTAAACATAAATATTACTAAAATAAAACAGAAACCCGTTGTGCATTTTGCTAATTTCAGCAATTAAACCGTCAATTAGAGTGGAATTTTATAAGAATTTTGTATCGAGATAAGGTTTTAGAAGATAAAATTCTATTCTCGATACAATTTTTATTCATTCTTGTACTGAGTTTATCGAAGTGTCATTTCTAAAAATCATTAGAACTGACGAATTTTAATTCAAAATGAACAACGAGTTAAAATATTTCTCAAATATTCATATAAATCATATTTTTGCAAAAAATAGTTTAGAATTGAGTAAAATAGTAAATTATATCAGCTGTAAAACCTGTAATGGGAATGGACAAAAGAGCCAAGGAATTTCGAAAAAGAAACTCTTACGTTATGAATTTGCACTTGCTCAATATAAAAAAGATGAAAATGTAATCGTTCCTCCTATCAAACCAAAAAAATCCATGCAAATTTGTACTTCTTGCTCAGGTACTGGTTTGATGATTTCTGATGAACGTCCTTTGGCAGATGACAAAAAACCTCATATCGCTATTGTAGGTGCCGGAATTGGTGGTGTTGCATTGGCATTAGCTTGTTTGCATCGACAAATTCCTTTTACACTTTTCGAAAGAGATTCTTCTTTTAATGATCGTTCTCAAGGTTACGGATTAACTTTACAACAAGCAAGTAAAGAAATAAAAAAATTCGGAATTCCGACTTTAGACGAAGGCATCGTTTCTACACTACATTTTGCGCATAATGTAGATGGAAATGTTATTGGAAAGTGGGGATTAAGAAATTTACTTGATAAAGACGCTATTCAGGATAAAAATAAAGATAAACATACCAATATTCATATTGCTCGGCAATCTTTGAGATTGGCTTTTTTAGACCAATTGGGAGGCGATAATCAAGTTTTATGGAATCATCAATTAATTGATTATAAAATTAATGAAGATATAGAATTAACTTTTGATGTTGATGGAGTTCAAAAACAATTCAAAGCAGATTTACTT
Source organism: Algoriella sp. (assembly GCF_036647415.1). NCBI lineage: Bacteria > Pseudomonadati > Bacteroidota > Flavobacteriia > Flavobacteriales > Weeksellaceae > Algoriella > Algoriella sp. The sequence goes on along the minus strand of NZ_JAVXKG010000005.1, from coordinate 9,193 downwards.
GTTGGTGCAGATGGTATACGCAGTTCTGTTCGCCGATTATTGATTGATGAAAAAATAAGTCCTTTACGCTATTTAGGTTGTATCGTTATTTTAGGAATTTGTAAATTAAATGATTTAGAAAATTCTGATAATCCTTTGTTAGACGGAGCTACTGTGTTTCAGACAGCAAATGGAACAGAACGAATGTATATGATGCCTTACGACAAAGATGCTATTATGTGGCAATTTAGTTTTCCAATTTCAGAAGATGATGCGAAGACTTTGAGTAAAAAAGGAGCTGAAGAATTAAAAAACGAAGTTTCTAAAAGAACGCAATGGCACTCTCCTATTCCACAAATTATAGCTGCTACCGAAACGAAAGAAATTACAGGATATCCTGTTTATGATAGAGATTTATTAAGTCAAGATTTGTTAAAAAATGCAGGACCAGTTACATTAATTGGTGATGCAGCGCATCCGATGAGTCCTTTCAAAGGTCAGGGTGCAAATCAGGCATTGTTAGACGCTTTATTATTAGCACAGAAAATAACATCTGCTTATAATCATTCAAATACTAAAATTAATTTACGTAATGAAGTTTTAGAATCTTATGAAAAAGAAATGATAGACCGTAGTAGTGTCAAAGTGAAAAAATCTGCCGACGCAGCAAAATTTCTTCATTCTGAAATTGTTTTACAAGAAGGAAATGTAACTTTTGGTTCTAAATGGTCGTCTAATATGTAAATTTATCATTTTTCGAAGCTAAAAACACAAGAAAACTTTATTTATCACATAATTAGAACCATTAACATTTCTATCCTAACCTCAACTCACTGTTTTATTTACATACCTAATCAATTAAATTTCAGTAGAATTATCTCGCAATATTAAATTAACATTAAATAATTATTTACACAATATTAAAATTTGAATTCATTGTATTTTCGGGCTTCAAAATTTATGTATGGACTTTAGTATTTTTTTACAGCCCGATGCGTTAATCGCATTATTTACATTAACCATGTTAGAAATTGTTTTAGGAATTGACAACATCGTTTTTATCTCTATTTTATCAGGTAAATTACCTGCTCATCAACAAAAGAAAGCTCAACAACTTGGTTTATTTTTAGCCATGTTTACCCGCGTACTTTTATTATTCTCACTAAGCTGGGTTATGAGTTTAACAAATCCGATGTTCAATATTGGTGATTGGATTGGTATAACTTCTGGCGATTGGCACGATAAATTAGCCATTTCTGGTCGAGATTTAATCTTATTAGTTGGTGGTTTATTCTTAATTTATAAATCTACAGTAGAAATTCACCACAAAATAGAAGGTGTTGTAGAAGAAGGCGGAAAAGTGAAAATACATTCTTTTGCAGGAACAATTGTACAAATCTTAATTTTAGATATTGTTTTTTCTTTAGACTCTGTAATTACAGCAGTTGGTATGGCAGAACATATAGAAGTAATGATAGTTGCTGTTATTATCGCAGTTGTTGTAATGATGCTTTCTGCAAGTGCAGTTTCTAAATTTGTAAACGATCATCCTACTGTAAAAATGTTAGCTTTATCATTCTTACTATTAATTGGAGTTTCATTATTAGCTGAAGGATTTGATCAACATATCTCAAAAGGATACATTTATTTTGCGATGGGATTCTCTGTTTTAGTAGAATTCTTGAACTTAAAAATGAAGAAGAAAAATGCAAATCCTGGAATTGTCCGAAATATTGTCGGAAACGAGGAAGAACAAAACAAAAATTTATAAGTAACTTTAAGGCCTCAAATTGAGGCCTTTTTTATTAGAATAAATTCCATGCAAAATATAAAATTAATCGTGACAGATATGGACGGAACCTTATTGCGTTCAGACCATACTTTAAATCCAGAATTTCATAAAATCTATCAACAATTAAAAGAAAATAACATCATTTTTGTTCCCGCAAGTGGTCGTCAGTTTTACAGTATTGTAAATTATTTTGAAGATATAAAAGACGAATTAGCCATTATTGCAGAAAACGGAACGTTTGTTACCTACAAAGGAAATGAGGTTTTTGTAGATGAATTAGATTTTTCTGTAGTAAAAGAAATCATCGAAGAAGTTCGCAAAATAGACGGTGCAAATATTGTTTTGGCTGGTAAAAATGCAGCTTATGTAGAATCTAAAGACAATACTTTTATCGAGTATTATAAAAACTATTACGCCAAAAATGAATGGGTTGATGATTTAACAAAAATCGAAAATGAACAATTTATTAAAATTGCTATAAATCATCCAAAAGGAACAGAAGAACATGTCTACAAAAATGTATTAGCGTTCGAAAAATATGGGTTGAAAGTAGTTGTTTCTGGCGAAGTTTGGTTGGATATTATGAACAAAAAGTCGAACAAAGGTGTTGCATTAGAAACTTTAATGAAAAAATTAAATATTTCTTCCGAAGAAATCATGGTTTTTGGGGATTTTATGAATGATTTGGAAATGTTAAATTTGGCTAAATATAGTTTCGCCATGCAAAATGCACATCCAATTGTTAAAAATGCAGCTAATTTTTTAGCTCCTTCTAATGATGATGATGGTGTTTTACAAACTATTAAAAATTATTTACAACAATTAGAAACCGTAAACACTTAATTAACTGACAAATAACATTATTATTTAACACAGAGATAATTTAATATTTACTAATTTCGCTCAAAACCTAAATCAATCATGTTTATCCTGAACAAGCATTTAAAAAATGCTTTATTACTAAGTTCGCTATTGATTACTTTTTCATGTAAAAATGATCAAATTTCAACAAATTCTTCTATCGAAATTTCTAAGCCAAAAGAAATTTTGCAACAAGATTCTGACAGTTTATATACGATAAAAACAGACTCTTTAAAGCATTTATCAGATACAATAGCAAAAGATGATCATAAAAATCCTATTGATTCTACAAAGCAATATGTGTATTTAACTTTTGATGATGGACCATATAAAGGAAGTAAAAACATCAATAAAATATTGACGGAAGAAAATGTAAAAGGAACAGTTTTCTTGGTTGGTTTTAATGCTTTTACAAAAGAATTAAAGCAAAATGTAGAAGATTATAAGCAAAATCCTAATGTAGAAATTGCAAATCATACCTATTCGCATGCACGCAATAAATACAAACATTTTTACGGTATGCCAGAAGGTGTTTTGGAAGATATTAAGAAAAATGAAGTTGTACTAGATATACATTCGCGTTGGGTACGTTTGCCTGCTCGTAACACATGGAGATTAGGAAATAGAAAGAAAAATGATCCTGTAAAAAATGCGATTCCAGCAGCAGATTTACTTGCTAAAAACCAATATTATATTTATGGTTGGGATTTTGAATGGGATAGAAATGCACAAAGTTTAACAGCTCCTGAAAAAATATATGATGGAATTGTACATCGATTGGATCAAAATAAAACATTTGAGAAAAATCATTTGGTTATCTTGATGCACGACGATATGTTTAACAGCGATTTGAATACAGAAAAACTAAGACAATTGATTGTTTTACTTAAAAATAATCCAAAAATTGTGATTGAAGGTATTTCGAATTATCCCACCACTGTAAGTTAATTGATTATAAAATATTCAATAAAAAAGCCTCTAAATATTTAGAGGCTTTTTTACGTTTAAACTTTATTTTCTTCTTTTATAAAATCATTAATAATTACATTTATACGTTTAGAACGTATATTTTTTTCGAAACGAGTTGGTTCTGCTGCACGATCTGTACAATTTTCCATTCCACAATTTTCGCATGTAACAGCTACCTCACGAATAGGAATTTGAGGATCATTCATAAATTTTATTTTTCGCTGTGCCGATTTATATAAAACACCAATCGTTACACTTCGTAAATAATTAGGATTAAATGGATCTTTTGTCGCCGAAGAAATCACATAATATTTTTGATTGTTATTGAATGGATAAATAGAAATCTGAGCCGAAATTTCATGATGATCATCTTTCTGATTTTCTAATTCTTTCAAAACATTTAATGAAACCCAACGACGACAATAATGCTCCTCCGTTTCGTTTGCTTGCGGCGATTGTTGTTGATTAAGATGTAACTCTTTTGTTAATTTAAATGAATTTGAACCAACTTTTGTAGACAAACGCAGAAAAAATAAATCGCGAATATTAAAATGTTTTGGCAACAAATTCGTCATTCGTTGATAAACTGTTTCTGGAGATTCGGTATATTTTCCTAATATTTCCTGAAATTTTGATAAATCATGCGATTCAAGTGCAAATAAATTCTGCATATCTTTCAGTAATTTATCTTCTGGTAAAAGCAATGCACCCGCAAAATACGAAGCATAAAAATTATTTAACAATTGATCAAAAGTCTCAAAACTTGCCCAAGAAAATGTATAAAGTCTTTCGGTTAAATTCAAATAATTATAACCTAATTCTTTTGCTAAAATAAATCGTTTTTGATCATTATCTGTTGTCGAATTAATGTACAACAAATGTTTCTCCTTGATATATATCGAACGTAATTTAGCTAATTCTGGCGCTCCTAAATCTTTAAAATCCTTGTAAATAATCGTATAATCATATTCCTCCTTCAATAATTCTTCCAGCGCTTCATTCGTCACATAATCATCCGAATTAACTAAATATTCCTTTAGAAAAACCTTTGCAGATTGTTCTATCTCTGGAAAATAATTATCATTTGCTTCTTGAAAAGAGCGTAACGAAGCCAAATAAAAACTTTCTTTTGTTAAGTTATAATTATTACCGATTTCTATTAATGTCGAAATAAAAGCATTTACCTTCATTGGAGCATTAGAAATAATCTCAATCAAATCTCTTTCTTCTATTCCAAAAAGCTCCAAAGGAATTTCTTGTAATAAGTTAGATTGTAAAATTTCTGCAATTGGCGCCAAATTTTTATCCAATTTTAGTGAAACTATTTCGTCATAAGGTATCTCTAACGCTTCTGCAAGCAAAATAATCTTATCAGTTTTTGGATATTTTTTACCTTTTTCTATCTCATTTAAATAAGATTTCGAAAGCCCTGTTAACTTAGATAACTTAAACAATGACAATTCTTTATAGGCTCTCACTTGTTTTAGTTTTAATCCAAAAATTAATTTAATATATTCTTCTTGCATAATTTTTTTAAAAATATTTGGTAAATGTAAACGAATTTTTATAATTTAGCGAACGTTCGCTGAAAGTTAATTTCCGCTGATAACCAAAACCAAAATTACAACAAAAACACAAAAAATGGATACTATTACAAGTGAATTAAAATTATCACATCATGTACTGGATAGTTATCCGGACATTTTGACAAAAGAAGCAATTGAATTTTTGACTGCTTTGCACAAAAAATTCAATAACAAACGTCTTGAATTGTTAGCTGAAAGAAATGAAAGACAAATCTTTTTTGATTTAGGAAATTGTCCTACTTTTTTATCAGAAACAAAAGATATTAGAAATAGTGATTGGGTAGCCGCTCCTATTCCTACTGACTTACAAGATAGACGTGTAGAAATAACTGGTCCTGTTGACCGTAAAATGGTGATAAATGCTCTTAATTCTAGAGCAAAAACATTTATGGCTGACTTTGAAGATAGTAATTCTCCTACATGGGATAACAATCTACAAGGTCAACAAAATTTAAAAGACGCAGTAAATGGTACAATTTCTTTAGAATCTAAAGGAAAAACGTATCAATTAAATAATAATACTGCAGTTTTATTGGTAAGGCCAAGAGGACTGCATCTGAATGAAAAACATGTTGTAATCAACAAGCAAGAAATATCAGGCTCACTATTTGACTTTGGTTTATATTTTTTCCATAATGCACACACGTTACTTTCCAAGCAAAGTGGGCCTTATTTCTATCTTCCTAAATTAGAACATCATGCAGAAGCCCGTTGGTGGAATGATGTTTTCGTGTTTGCACAAGACTATTTAGGAATACAACAAGGGACAATTAAAGCAACAGTTTTGATTGAAACAATTACAGCATCATTTCAATTAGACGAAATTATTTATGCATTAAAAGAACATATCGCAGGACTAAATTGTGGTCGTTGGGATTATATCTTTTCTTACATCAAAAAATTAAAAAAACACCCAAATTTTATTGTTCCAGATCGTTCTCAAGTAACGATGACTTCACCATTTATGTCTGCGTATTCGCAAGCTGTAATTCAGCGTTGTCATAAACGTAATATTCATGCGATTGGCGGAATGGCAGCTCAAATTCCTATCAAAAATGATGAGGAAGCAAATAAAGCTGCATTTGATAAAGTGAAAAATGATAAACTTCGCGAAGTAAAAAATGGACATGACGGAACTTGGGTTGCACACCCAGCATTGGTTTCTGTTGCAATGGATATTTTTGATGAATACATGCCTCAATCTAATCAAATTGATAATAAGCGTGAAGATGTTGTAACAACTGCAGAAGCCTTATTAGAATTACCGAAAGGAACAGTGACTGAAAAAGGAATTCGTGATAATATAAATGTGGGAATTCTATACATAGAAAGTTGGTTATCTGGAAAAGGTGCAGCTGCTTTGTATAATTTGATGGAAGATGCAGCAACAGCGGAAATTTCTCGTACACAAGTCTGGCAATGGCTACATCAAAACATTACACTAGAAAATGGGCGTGAATTTAATGCCGAAACATATAAAAAATTAAGAGCCGAAGAGGTTCAGAAAATAAAAGAATTAGTTGGAGAAGAAAGCTACAAATCAGGAAAATTTGATCGAGCAATCACAATTTTTGATGAATTAGTTTTATCTCACAAGTTTACAGAATTTTTAACATTAGAAGCCTATAAATATATTTAAAAAGCCCATATCCCAAAGTAATACACAGTCAACCATACTTAAACAAAACATAAAAATTACAATTATGAGCAATCAAGAAAGAATTCAGAAAGTTCAGCAAGATTGGGAAACTAATCCACGCTGGAAAGAAGTTACTCGTCCTTACACGGCAGAAGATGTCATCAAACTAAGAGGATCTTTAGATATTGATTATACTTTAGCGACTTTAGGAGCTAAAAAACTTTGGGAAGGATTAAATACAAAACCTTTTATGGCAGGACTTGGTGCTTTGAATGGAAATCAAGCTATACAAGAAGTGCAAGCAGGTCTTAATGCAATTTATCTTTCGGGTTGGCAAGTAGCTGCGGATGCAAATCTTTCAGCAGAAATGTACCCAGATCAATCACTTTATCCAGCAAATTCTGTTCCGATGGTTGTAAAACGTATTAATAATTCGTTGCGTCGTCGTGATGAAATACAATCTGTTACAGGTCAAGGAGAAATTGATTATATGGTTCCGATTGTTGCTGATGCAGAAGCTGGTTTCGGAGGAAACTTAAATGCTTATGAATTGATGAAACAAATGATAGAAGCTGGTGCTGCTGGTGTTCATTTTGAAGATCAATTATCATCTGCAAAGAAATGTGGACATTTAGGTGGAAAAGTTTTAGTTCCGACACAAGAAGCTATTAACAAATTAGTTGCTGCGCGTTTAGCTGCGGATGTTTGTGGAACGCCAACTCTTTTGGTTGCAAGAACTGATGCTGAAGCTGCAAATTTAATTACTTCTGATATTGACGAAAGAGATCAACGTTTTATTATTCCAGGAAGTAGAACTTCTGAAGGATTTTATAATGTAAAAAATGGTTTGGAACAAGGAATTGATCGCGCTTTGAGCTATTCTCCTTATGCAGATTTAGTTTGGATGGAAACTTCTAATCCAGATTTGGGTATGGCAAGAGAATTTGCACAAGCTATTCGCGAAAAATTTCCAAATCAAATGTTAGCTTATAACTGTTCGCCGTCTTTCAATTGGGCAAAACATTTGACTGTAGCACAAATGGAAACATACCGTGAAGATTTAGCAGAAATGGGTTACAAATTCCAATTTATCACATTAGCAGGTTTCCATGCAATGAATACTTCTATGTTCGAGTTGTCTCGCGCTTATAAAGCAAAAGGAATGGCTGGATATTCTGAATTACAAGAAAGAGAATTTGCTTTGCAAGATGAAGGTTTTGCAGCAGTAAAACATCAATCTTTTGTAGGAACACAATATTTTGATTACGTACAAAACACAGTGCAACAAGGTGTTTCGTCTACTACAGCAATGGCTGAAAGTACGGAAACCGCACAATTCTAATACTTACATACTTTTCAATTTAAAAGGACATCCCGCAACGATGTCCTTTTTTTGTGGTAAACATTAAAATAAAAAATATTCACAACCAAATTTTATATTTAAAAGTTTAAAACAGAAGCTTTAACTAAAAGTTCTCATACAATGATTATAAGATTGAATTAACGTTCTTCTGAAGTATTTAGAACATCAGGACTTTTAATCGTTTATTGCAACTTAAAATACATTGTTTTTTAATCTATTTTTTTCTAAAACTGCAAAATACAAAATTCTGAATAGTATCAAAAGGCGTTGAATGATCAACTTTAAAACATTCAATTTTATCAAAATCATTCAAGAAAAGATTTGATAATGAACTTTCTGAATACTGTTTATTTCAATTCCACTACATTTTGTAGGACCTTGCTCAGAGAATGTTCCAATTGCTAAAATTCCGTTTGATGAAATAGATTTAGCTGCAGTTTCTATATAATTTTTGACTTCATTTTCTGAAGTCAAAAAATGAAAAGCTGCTCTATCATGCCAAAAATCGTATTGCTCTAAAGGTTGAAAATTTACAATATCGACCACTAACCAATTAACTTTTTCTGCTTTTATACCAAGTCGTTCTTTTGCCCTATCTATCGCAGATTGAGAAATATCGAGAACGCTAATATTTTCAAAGCCTAAATCTAACAAATGATCTACAAAGAAGCTATCTCCACCACCAATATCAATGATTTTAGCAGTTTTAGAAAGGTTAAATTGTTGAATAAAATCTATTGATATTTCGGGATTGGGTTGATACCAGCTAACAGTTTCTAAAGGTTTAGTATCGTAAATATTTTCCCAATGATTTTTTCTATTAAAATTTTCCATATTTGAATCAAATTTTAATTAACAACATCCAGAGTTTGGTGTACAACAAGCAGATTGAGATTCACCTAAATTTACTTTTTGTTTTTCTATAGGAATTCCACAAGCATCTAAAGCCAAGCAAGCAGTTTGTTTATTTTTTAGTATAAAATTTCTACCATTAAAATCCAAAT